>SAAC01000109.1 GCA_009929605.1 Negativicutes bacterium | reverse complement strand
AAAAATGCGGGCTTCTCTGACGAAGAACGGGAAAAAATGACGGAGTTATTGGGCGCTGGTTTCACTGATACATTCCGATTCCTCTATCCTGATGCGGTAGATGCGTACAGCTGGTGGTCCTATATGGGCAAGGCCCGCGACCGAAACGTAGGATGGAGAATTGACTATTTCGTTACATCCCAACGTCTTAATGATGCGATTGTGGAGGCTAAAATTCATAGCCAAATCTTGGGGAGTGATCATTGCCCAGTGGAATTGGAGATTAATTTATAATGACTGAAAAAGCTATTGAACCTAAAAATAAGGCCGTAGTCTTATTCAGCGGTGGTGTAGACAGCACGACGTGTTTGGCCCTTGCCATTGAACGCTTTGGTAAGGATAATGTGGTACCATTATCTATCGCTTATGGCCAAAAACATAAAAAAGAGTTAGAAGCCGCTCAAAATATTCTAGATTTTTATGGATTAGAGGGTAAATCTTTAGATGTGACAAAGCTATTTGCCTTTAGTAATTCTTCTCTGTTAACACAATCCACAGAGGCCGTCCCAGAAGGTTCCTATGCAGAACAACAAGCTGAACATGGTGAGGGGCCTGTGAGTACCTATGTGCCATTTCGTAATGGACTATTTCTGTCGGCAGCGGCATCCTTGGCGTTGAGCCTCGATTGTGGCTACCTTTATTATGGTGCTCATGCGGATGACGCAGCGGGTAATGCTTATCCAGATTGTACAGATGCATTTTACAATGCTATGGGCACAGCTCTTTATGAAGGTTCTGGGTATGAACTCAAATTAGAGGCACCATTTATCCACTCCAATAAATCCGATGTAGTTCGTGAGGGATTGCGTTTACAGGTACCTTATGAATTGACGTGGTCTTGTTATGAAGGGGGCGAACGCCCTTGTGGCCATTGTGGGACGTGCATCGATCGTATTGAGGCTTTCAGAGCCAATGGTATGGAGGATCCTGCGTTATAGTCTTGCATGAATATATTAAACTGAATGGTCTATTACTCAGTTCAGCGGACTCGCCTAGAGGTTTTGTCCGTGGGAAGACTATTAAATTCACTCGCATTATGTGGTAAAATAAACATATAATGTGTATTTATGCTGTTTTGTGTAATGCTATACAGGTTGATGACGTCCTACATGATGAGGTTCACCGATATGTACTTGAGCAAGGCATTGTAGGCGAAACAGATTACTTTATAAATGAGTGAGCGACATAATGAATGTAAAAAAACAAATTTGGTTAGTCCTATTAGCGGTGTTATCTTGTATAGGTCTACTCATAGGCTGTAGTTTTGATAAATCTAGTATTAAATCGAATCTCGAGCCATCTAAACCAACCGTTCAGGAAATTCAAAAGTCTGGGTTAACACCAGAAAAAAAGGTAGAGGCTAGTATTGATGCTATGACCACTGAGGAAAAGGTAGGTCAGCTATTTATTGTTGGCGTTCATGGTACGGCTATGAATGACGATATTCGTTTCATGCTAACAGAATATAAATATGGTGGTGTCATTTTCTTTGATCGAAATATGGAAAACAAGGATCAGGTGAAAACTTTTATCAGTGATATTAAAAAAACTGGTAAAACAGGCAGTGATTTTCCATTATTCGTAGCCATTGACCAAGAGGGCGGTGTGGTGAGTCGCATGGCGGATCAATTGATTCAAGTACCCTTTGCAGAAATATTAGGCCAACAGGATAAATCCGTTGCTGTAGATTTTGCTAGAAAATCTGGTAAGGAATTAAAAGACCTTGGTTTTAATGTGAATTTTGCACCGGATGCGGATTTGGGCCTAGGCAATGAACGTTCCTATAGCAATAATCCAGATTATGTCATTCCCTTTGCCCATGCAGTAGGACAGGCGTATCATGATAGTGGTCTTGTATTCTCTTATAAACATTTCCCAGGTATTGGTAAAACGAATGAGGATTTGCATGATGACTCTAGCATCGTTGATGCGGATGAACAAACATTGTTAACACAAGATGTGCGCGTGTTTAGAGAATTGGCTCAAAAAACGCCAGCTAATACGTACATGATGATGGTATCTCATGCAGTATATCCTAATTTAGATCCAAACATACCATCTAGCTTGTCTCGTAAAATTATTACAGATATACTTCGGAAACAAATTGGCTATACTGGCGTTGTTATTACGGATGATTTGGAAATGGGAGCCGTGGCGAATCATTACAGCTTTGCCGATATGGCGGTACAATCCATTCTCGCTGGTAACGATATTCTCCTCGTATGTCATGAATACGAGCATATGCAAGAGGCCTATAATGGTGTTCTCAAGGCTGTGAAAGAAGGAAAAATCAGCCAACAACGGTTGAATGAATCCGTAAAACGGGTGTTGATGTTGAAGCAACAAATGAAATAGTTGTGCTAATGGTGCATGATGAAATGTCCCGGCTCTTGAGTCGGGACATTTGTGTTGGACTACACCTGATTGCGGAGACCTTTCGCTAAATCACCCTTGAATTGAGTAGCGTCTTTATGGTAATATTAATTGTACAATTTAATAAGACAGTTTGGAACCATCCTGTCTCTAAACAAAACTACGGAAACATAAGTATAATGACTATGAGCATGGTGTTTTCGCCATGCTCTTTTTTATTGAAAAGGAGGTGAGTGCTATGAGTTCTACGAAAAAACTAACTATTTCTGCCATGGTTGTGGCCTTGTATATCGTTGTTTTATATCTAACACAAAGCGTTTCATTTGGAGCGTACCAAATTCGTATTGCTACATCATTATATGCACTTGCTTATGCCTTTCCGTTTTTGATGGTGCCCATGGGCGTAGCCAATTTAATTTCTAATTTGCTCTTTGGGGGGCTTGGTCCATTGGATATGTTCGGTGGATTTATGGTAGGTGTTATTACAACAGGACTTATCGTGTTGATTCGTAAATACGAAATGAATACGTGGTGGATTGTGTTGCCTATCATCTTTGTACCAGCTCTGTGCGTACCCTTGTGGTTATCCTATTTGCTTGATTTGCCATATGCTATGTTGGTGACAAATTTAGTAGTGGGTCAGACCATCCCAGCGATCTTGGGTGCTACGTTGATTCGTGTACTATCTCGTAGAGCAGCTATGGCAGCTGTCATGGGGATTCGTTAAATTTTCCTTGGTGAAAGTTAACTTTAGCACTACAATATAAAATAGAATGGACATAAAAAGACCTAGTAATGATCGTTAATGATGATTACTAGGTCTTAATTTATTTACAGATATTTGTTCGCACTAGCAATTACCATTGGTGCGATTAATAGCCAACATAACTGAATTGACTGTTATCTATTGAAAATTAGCAGTTATATCCGTGTAATTTAATTGCTGCAGTTAACCGTTGCAATGCTAACATATAAGCCGCTAAGCGGAATGGAACATTATATTTTTCTTTAATTTCCCATACTGCATTAAAGCTATTTTGCATATTAACTTTCAAGCGTTCGTTAACTTCTTCTTCAGACCAGTAGAAACCAGCTTTATTTTGTACCCATTCATAATAGGATACTACAACACCACCGCCATTAGCGAGTACGTCAGGGATGATTGTGGTACCTTTTTCAGTGAAGTATGCATCTGCATCATTAGTTAACGGTCCATTTGCACCTTCTAGGATAATACGAGCTTTAATATTTTTCATGTTATCTGCATTGACTTGGTTTTCAAGAGCAGCGAGGTACAAAACGTCCACATCAAGATCTAATAATTCTTCATGACCGATAATTGTTAAGCCTTCTTCTGTATAACCATCAAGGGAACGGCCATGAGAATTAGCGTATACATAAGCTGCTTCAACATCGATACCATCTGCTTTGTAGTAGG
>SAAC01000004.1 GCA_009929605.1 Negativicutes bacterium | reverse complement strand
AGCCAGAACCAATCTTCTGGATGTCGACGAATATAATCTTCCATAAATTCATTTAGTTTAGTTGTTGTCACCGCAGAATCTCGTTTCTTATCATCGGTATGCTCCGCATATATAGGAGCCTCGACGGTAATAACATGCTTCTTTTTATATGGGCTATAATGAATCGTAACCGGAATAATTGGTACATCCTGCAATCGAGCCAAAACAGCAGGCCCTGTTGCCGTCAGTGTTTCATAGCCAAAGAATGGAACTAACACACCAGTTTTACCTGGATCCTGGTCCATAATCAAACCAATAAAACCACCTTTTTTAAGTTCTCCAATCATTTCTCGCATGCCCGTTTTATATGTCACATGTTGATGCATAATAGCGCGGTATTCATTGATGAATTTATCAGCATCACCATTTTGTTGCATCGCTACAGAAATCAGGGGATACCCTTCAGAAGCCAATACACCGCCAAGAAGCTCCCAATTACCACTATGCATAGCTGCAATAATAGCACCTTTACCAGTTTCCTTAGCATCATCAAGGTGTTCACGACCGACAAATTCAATCATATTCTTGTAAGCACCATCTTTAATTTCTGGATAGCGCAATACATCAATTATCATACGACCAAACCTTGTCGTGCTAGCTTTTGCTATACGTTTAGCTTCATCTAAATCATCCGTTATACGACAAAACAATATCTGCTCAATGGCCAATTTCTTGCGTTTAGGCGGACATAATAACCATCCTAACTCACCAAGAATCACACCAATTCCATACTGTATGGATTCTGGCAAGAGGCATATAAACGCGCTAAACAACTTCATAAACCTATACATTTATAGATTAGCTCTCCTTTAGCTGTGCTTTCAACGCTTCTACTTCTTTTTGTAATTGCTTAATAGTCTTAGCCATATCCGGGAGTCGACTTTCATAAGCAGATAATCTCAACCATTCCTTATGTGGTCTCATTGGATAGCCTGCATACAAACCATTGGATGGTACATTGCCAACAATACCTGTTTTACCCGCAAAGGTAACATTATCACCAATTGTAATATGACCAGTACACCCTGTTTGACCAGCAAAAATAACGTGATTACCACATTTTGTGCTACCTGCAATACCTACTTGAGCAATAAGGAAGCAGTCCTCTCCAATTTCAACATTGTGGCCCAAGTGAACAAGATTGTCAATTTTTGTACCACGACGCACTAAGGTAGATCCCATTGTAGCGTTATCGATACAGGAGCAAGAACCTACTTCTACATCATCTTCAAGGACAACATTGCCTACTTGAGGGATATGTGTATGCACACCATTCTCGGTAGCAAAACCAAATCCTTCGCCACCAATAACAGCTTTCGCACGCAAGACTACACGTTTACCAAGACTACAGTTTTCATGAACAATAGCACCCGCATAAATGGCAGAGTCCTCACCAATACGAGTATTATGCCCAATATACACATACGGATGGATAGTAACATTATCGCCAATCACAGCATTATCATTGATGACACAATATGCGCCAATAGCTACATTTTTACCAATAGTTACATTCTCTCCGATAATAGCGGTTTCATGAATTGTTCTTGGCACTACTACTGGCGGATGGAATAATTCTAAAATTTGAGCAAATGCCACTTTAGCGTTATCTACAATAATTTGTGGAATTGATACATTGGGTACCTCTTTCTCCACGATAACTGCACCGGCTTTACACTGGCTTACATACTCTACATAATCACCAATGGCAAATGTAATAGCATTCGGTGATGCTTGTTCTAAACCTCGGGTTTCTTCGATGACAACCTCACCATTACCGCACACTGTCCCCTGTACCAATTGTGCTAGTTCTTTGACTGTCTTTTGCATTTGGTAACCCCTTCCCTGTCTAAGATGGATGAATCTATAGTGTATTATTTAGTTGCTGCAGTAGTAGCTGTATCTGTACTAGTCGTTGCAGCTTTACCTAATTTGTTGATAACATCATCAGTTACATCTACACCGCCATTAACAACAGCAGCCTTTTGAAATACTACATCTAGTTTTTTCTCTTTAGCGATTTCTGCTGTGGCATTTTCTACAGCTGTTTTGAATTCTTTATTTTGTGCCACACGGTAGTTATAAAATTCTTGTTCACTAGCTTGTTGTACTTGTGCTGTAGCTGCTTCGTCACCAGCTGCTGCTACTTGTTGTAATTTTTGCATCAATTCTTGGTTCTTAGCTTGAAGATTCTTATCAATTTCTTGACCTTTTGTAGTATCACTAGCAATTTTAGCTACGTCTACATAACCAACTTGTTGTGTGGATCCACAACCAGCAAGAAAACCTACAGATGTTACTAACATCATAGAAATTGCTATTGTTCTCATCATTTTTTTATTCATGTCTATCTCCTTATTGGGCCAAGTACGTTGCCTTTACAGCATCTGTAATATCTAGACCTTTTATGTTACTAATTTGATCGATTACAACTAAATCAAGGCTTTGCTCTTTTGCTACTACGGATACACGCATGCGAATATCCTCTAGTATAGCCTCATGCAAAGCTTCTACCTCTGCCTCTTTATCATGTAAGCGCTGGCTCCATTCAGAATTCCATTTTGCCGCTTCTGGCAATTGAGTATTCGTCATAATATCTTGCGCCTTTGCTTGCATCATTTCATCACGCTTAGCCATGAGCTCTTGTTGCAACGAAGCTGCATAGTCATTTAATTCCTTCTGACCGGCTTCCACGACTGGTGCTAATTCCTCATTAATGCGAGCTTGAATGGATGTAAAATCACGACCTTGTTCTGGGGCTTTAGCCGCTAACAATTCCTTTAGTCGAGCTTCTTTAGCACTACGTTCTGCATCAACCTTTGCTTTTGCTTCAGGATTAACTGGTATACGGCGCAAATACGTGAACAAATCTAGCTGCAAATTTACAATTTCCAAATCACTCTCCGAAGGAGTCGATTTAGCCTCAGCCATATACTTATTCATTAACTCTTTGCGTTTTTCGGCTAACTGTGCATTCATTTCATTTTCTTTAGCTGTAACTTTTGTTTTTAATTCAATATTCACAGAGTCTGTTACATCTGTACTTTGACTCAATGCCTTCAATTGTTCAGCCTGCATCATCGACTTTGTATTCAATGCCTTCTGCTCAACTTCATATTGTGCTTGTAATTGTGCCAACTCTTGTTTAGCTTGCTCATAATCACCATACGATGGATTTAACTTTGCTAGCTCCTCCATTTGTACGACACCAATGGAAGGTCCTTTATGTAAACCTAAAGTTTGACGATTTTTAACAAAACTATAGCCTGCATACATGGCCATAATACCTGCAAGGAGAATCACAGCAAGCAATATTAATTTTAAATTCTTTGTCATAATTCCCCTTTCCTAGAGCAAGAAATAGCTAAGCCAAACCGTTGTCCATATTACAAACATCCGAATATCACATCAATTTAACGCCTGATTGCTATACAAGTACAGCATATAATCGTTTAATTCTAAAGTCATAGAAGCTTATATTATTTATTAGCACTAGCCTCGCTAGTTAATTTATGAAGTACTTGGTCTGTAATATCAACGCCACCGTATACGACAGCACCTTTGCTCATGACTACAGATAAACCTTTTGCTTCACCTACTGCTTTTGCAGCTTCATCAGTTTTATCAGTTAAATTTTTCATCAATTCAGCTTCTTTTGCTTCTAAAGCGGCATCAGTTTCTTGTTTAATTTGTGCTTTCGCTTGATCATCAGCAGCTGCTGCCATTTTAGCTTGTGCCTCTTGAATCAATTTTTGAGAATACTCTTGATATTCTTTACCAGCAGCTACGTATAAAGGATTTTCAGCAGATTGAATTTTACTTGGATCTACAATCCCTACAGAACTATTGCCAGAATCACTCACACCTGGCGTAGCCATTTGTGTATAAGCCAATGCACCAATACCCACAACGAAGATTATGGCTACAATGATAGACACGATTCTTACGTTATGTTTGTTGCTCATCATACGCATCATAATAAAATGCCCTCTTTTCTTAATCAAATTATATATCAGTTCTTACAATATAGGCATTTTGTATAGCCTAGGAAAATCATCTCATCCATATCCGTCTAACTCATAGCAAACTAAAATTATGAATGAAAAAATTTTCGCCCTAATATGGATATTGGTGAAAGCCCCTCACGAGGCTTTCACCATAAATATCTTGCTATTAGAATTGTGTACCAAAGCTGAAGTGGAATTTATTGTCGTCAGAACCAACACCATAGTCAAGACGAACTGGACCGATCGGAGTTGTAATACGAACGCCGGCACCTACGCCAACATTAAATTCTTTTTTGCTATTATACCAAGTTACATTTGGTGCATCCCATGCATCACCGATATCAGCGAAGAGAACGCCTGTAACCTTCTTAACGATTGGCATACGAAGCTCTAATGTAGCATTGTACATTTTCTTACCACGGAATTGGTCATCTTCATAACCACGCAAGGAGTCTGCGCCACCTAATGTGAACAATTGGCTATATGGTGCATCACCTTGGATGAAACCAACACGGCCACGGAATGCCAAAGTTACTTTTTCAGACAATTTGCGGTACATACGAGCTTCTGCAGTAAATTTGTAGAAGTCGAAGTCACCACCTAAACCATGACCAGCCCATTGTGCTGTATAGGAAATACGTTTACCACGACTTGGATCATAGATGTTATCGCGGGAATCATATACTTTTTGCCATGTAGCACTGTTGATGCGGCCAAAGTTATTATCAAGGTAGTTATCATTTGCAAAATCGTACAATTTACTACCGTTTCTATTTCCCGCATAGTCGCTATTTCGATCATAACGGTATCCGGAGCTATCGTCATCATCCCATTCGTATTCATCTTTACGAGTTTCCAATGTCAAATAATCACGAGTGTACTCGCCTGTTTGACGACCGAAGGACACGTTAAAGCCTTGGGATTTTTTATCATATTCAGCAACTTCATTACCATTTTCATTGTAGTCAGTGTATTCATCTGTACGGTTGAAATATGTGAAACCGAGAGATGTACCTTTACTATCAATCCAAGGTCTCAAGTAGGAGAATTGAACGTTTTTGTAATTATCGGAACCGCCGATTTCCCAGTGAACTTTAAATTTATCACCAGTACCACGGAAATTATCTTCACCAAATTCGATGATACCAACAAAACCATTGGATTCAGAATAACCAGCACCTAATGTAACAGTACCAGTTTTATGTTCCAATACGTCAACTTCGATAATAACTTTGTCAGGATCATTGCCTGGCAACATACGAACGTTAACATCATCAAAATAACCTAGGTTATAAACGCGTTCTACAGAACGGCGTACCAAGAATTTATTGAAAGGTTTGCCTTTTTTCTGAACGAATTCACGAGTAATTACTTTATCTTTCGTTTTTTTGTTGCCTGCAGGAATGATGTCTTCTACAACACCTTCCACTACAGCCACATGAACGAGGCCAGCATCATCAACGCGAATACCTGCTACGTGCGCTAACATATAGCCGTCACGAGCGTAGGCTGCATTAATGCCTTGAATTTTTTGACCTACGTAAATGGAGTTCAACACTGTACCAGGTTGAATCGCCATGTAATTAACTAAATTTTCAGTAGTGTACACAGAGTTACCTTCAAATGTAACACCATTGACAATAGGATTAACTGTTAATTTATAACTTACTTTTGTACCTTCAGGAACATTTGTGAACACAGGATTTACTTCGGAGAACACACCAGTATTACCCAAGTTTTGAATGTCTTTCACAACGCCTTCATAGGAGATTTTATGGCCTACTTTTTCTGTGAGCAACGCCAACAATTGTGGTTTATTTTGTTCATCCACACCGTCAATATCAAGAGATGTGATAACACGGTCAGCAAATGGCTTAACTGTTTCTTCCGTAGCGGCGGATACGTATTGTGCTTCTACAGTAGCAATAGCTTGATTTTGGCCTGTTTCACTAGCACGATCAAGGTCCGTATCTGCGGTAACACGAGATACCATTTTTACTTGCTTATCATCAGTAGATAATTGAGAGTTGTTAACTACAACAGTACCATCTGTACCTTGCACTACAGTACCATCTTGGCTGATAGTAGTATCACCACGAGCTGCTGTAATTGCTGCTTGAGCATCCGCTTCAGCTTGTGCTTTTTTATCTAACACTTTACCTTCTGTAGCATTGTATACAGCTTGTTTTTCTGCTGTATCAACTACATCTGCAGTTTGTGTTGTCGTTGTAGTTGTCATATCAGGAGTGTATCCAGCTTGCACGTCTGCAGCATACACACTACCTGGCCCCATAACTGCTGTCAGCACAGATGCTGTTAGCATACGCTTATAGGCTTTATTTGTAAGCATAAATTCCTCCTAAAAACTCTTTTCATAATCAGAGTAATACATCCTTGTTATTATATCATATCCACTTTGCATTGAGTACTACTATAGCAAACTTTTATGAAAGTTGTATGATACCTAAACATAATATTTCATAATGTCCTAAAAGTTCCTATTCCGTCCCTTTAGGACATTACAACCCCATTTTACATTCCTGCATAGAAGCTAATTAAAATTGACTCGTCCAAGTAGTACCAAAATAACCACCATTATCATTCGTCCGCCAACCAGCAAACTTCAAATGTTTGTCCACTTTATAATTAATACCATATTTATTCATGTTATTGTTCACACCTTGTCCATAGGTTCCCATCAAATTAGGAATGATATATTTACCTATTTCAATATTATAATTACCAGATGTGTCCCCATCTACAGGCTCATCAGGATTTAATGACCCCGTAGTGATATTAATCATATCAAGGCCCAATGAATTTTGCACTGCATCTTGTACATAGCCAAATGTCAGCATTTGTAAACCTGAAACAAATAAATTATTGGCATCTTGACTAGAGACAGCACTGCTATTCGTTTCTGCCCCTCGACCAAAGGTCAACAAAGATATAATACGGTCTCTGGACAATTGTGGCTCTGATGTTAATGTCATATCAAGCATATCCACTGTACCAGAAACACCCAATTTAATATCATAGCTACTAGTTGTATTTGTTGCCTCTAATAATAATCTAGGCAAGAACGAACCACGCTCAAAATTCGCATTTCCCTTAGTGATATTAAATGTATGATTTAAATATTTAAAGATCCCTGACTCTACTTTAAACGATCCATCTGGATTTGGTCTGTTGGTAGAACCTTTGAATCGTACATCACCAGTGATAAGCATATTGTATAGCAATTTATCATACAATCTAACATTTTTACCCGCGTGTACAGTCACATCGAGGCCAAGATTAGTTGATTCGCCACTACTTTCAAAGGAAAGAGGAATCTTAAATTGATTATTTTCAAGATTAATAGTCCCTGTTAGTGTTGGAATCCCTTTCATCTCAGTGATATAAAGTTCCCCATTAATTGGGCCACTTACATATTCATTAGCTAGGTCTAGTTTATCAAGCTGTACAGCCGCATTATAAGATGTTAATGCCCTATGATTCCAAGTCACCTTCGCAGCAAGACCAGCATTACCTTTTCCCATATTTAAAGTAGATTGGAAGTCCATTTGTTTACCAGTGAAAATTAAATTCCCATTAATCTCTTCCATGGGATTACCAATCGTATCAATTTTCATGGTACCATTTCTAACAGTAACAGTCCCGGTTGCCTCTGGATCATCATAAGAACCAGTAATATGAACGGCACCAGATAACGGTCCTTCAGCAGATTTAACAGCGTTTGTCATCAATGGAACAACGGCAAGATCAGCTTCATTAAGATCAACAGTGAGATCCATTGCTTTATTATCTCCTGGAGGTAAATAGCCCGAGGTATACAATGCTGCCAATGGGACTTTACCATAAGCGCTCACTTGATATTTATCCCGAAACCCCATGATACGTTGTACATTAATAACCTTGTTTTCCATTGTTGCCAAGGCAAATGCTTTATCCAATGCAATACCATTTAAAGAACCATTTTCAAGTTCTGCTGATAACTCTACTTTTGGATTATTGGTTTTACCACTAATGTTAATGACCGATGAAACAATTCCAGTTGCATCAATATCTTTACTTACCAATGGTAAGAATGGTTTAATATTCACACGATTGGCAGCAATCTGAATATCTGCATCCCCATCTAAATCAGCTACACCTCCGGCGGCAATCAATCCATCTTTCACAGGTAGCTGTAATTCACGAATCGTAAACTTGCGATTTGTTAAATCTGCATCTACTACAGCATTACCAATGACATTGCCATCAATACTAAAGTCTGTAATCGTGCCATTTACATCAAAACTTGGATTATCTAATTGACCACCTAACTCAATTTCACCATTTAGCTGTCCATCAAAGCTATCTGTGTCTTGTTGTAGCATATGAATGAGGTTATTAATACTAGCTGTTTCTACCTGTATCGTACCAAACAAGCGATGTGGTTCATCTAACATAACACCACCCTTAACGGTGTATTTGCCAAACTTATCTTCTGTAAACGAGAAATTTTGCAAATTTACTACACTAGGATCTACATAAACATTACCCTTAACATTTGTTATAGGCACTGAGTTCAATTGCAACGCATTAGATACAACACTACCATCAAACATCGGTTTATCTAATGTGCCAGTTAATGTACCTTTTACATCAGCATATCCATCAATTTTAATATCTTCATTTGTGAGCAAACGGCCTAAATCAATTTGGTCCCCATCAAAGGTGAAATTCAAGTTACTTCCTACCATAGTGCCATATGCTGTAGCCGTAGCACCATAGGCTTGTGCCTTACCGTTGGTAACGGTCAACACATCTCCTTGATAGTTATAATCTGCATATAAATCAGTTACGAGCTTACCTTGTATCGAGCCATCCCACATATGTGCATAGCCATTAACCACTGGTGAATCTATCGTTCCAGTAATATGATTTTCCGTTGTTACCCAACCAGTAATTGGAAACTCTACAAATGGTCGAATGGCATTTTCTAGACGTACCTTATCTGCTTTTACAGACAAATCGAGAGCTCTAGTCCCAGCAAGTCTAGCTGTACCAGTCACCGTATATTCGCCCTCTCCATCAATAATGATCCCACGGGAAATAGTGGCCACATGGTCGTGTAATGTCACGTCTGCCAAAATTTGATCATACCGTGCATCGGCTATATGAATTTCATTAGATGAAATATGGGCCTCTGCCGTTGGATTATCCGTAGTACCCGAAACAGTGCCATAAGCTGTTATATTACCATCTACAGTGTTATTCAAATATTGACTAGCCAATGCCGCTGGAATTGCATTAGCATTGAAACTTAGGTTCATCTCACCATTTTGTAACGTTCCGTATGCCGTAAATTCACCTTCACCAATAAGCGCATTAATTTGACTCACCGTGTAGTTTTCACCATCTCCGGTGAAAGTAGCCCTTGCTTGACTGATAGCAACACCACTGTAGGTAATATCTTCACCATACACATCACCAGTAATACTTGTGACACGATTTTGGCGACCTTTCACGTGAGCAAGGCCAGATACAGTGCCCGTTGCAGAAATATCAACAGCGGCTGTAATAGCAGATAGATCTAAAGCTTCTGCTGTTAATTGTGCTTCAAAATCAGTATTATCCACATCATAAGTAGCACGCCCAGCTAGAACACCATCACCCATATAGGCTTGTAAATTCCCTAAATCGGCTTTGCCTTCTGTATAAGAAATATCAGATTCCACAGAATCGATGACCAAGCCATTATAGGAAATATTTTCACCCAATATGTGCCCGCTAATTTTAGGTGATACCGTAGTACCTGTAATTTGTAAATTGGCTGATGCTAATCCATCAATACCTTGATCAGGTGCCAATGCCAATAAGCTAGCTTGATCCGCTAACACAGTGAGGTTTAAATTCGTATCATCTGCTAATTCAATAACACCATCAACTTGAAATTCTTCTCCATTAATTAGAGCATCACTAGCAGAAATAATAGCCTGATTCTTATTAAGCATAATACGAGCTTGTCCCTCAGTAATGGCATAACTAGTACCACCATTTACATAGGCACCATCAATATCAGTGAGGTTTAAATTGCCGGACATAGTATATCCATTATTGCCGTCACTCTTGATATTTACATGTACATCATCAATAAATCCACCAGAAATGGAAATATCATTTCTAGATTTTAATAATTGATTAACATGAATTGCATTAATGGAATCAGCCTGTACATACACAGCAAAATCATTAAGATTTTTTGTATTAATATTGCCACGAGCCGTAATTTCTTCGCCGTCAAATACAGCTTTCACAGCACCATCGACAACAGGATTATCACGCAAAGAAATAGTACCGTCTACGTCTTCCATTTCATACCGTGTACCGTCAGATAGCCGCGCTGCTACTGTACCATCATTGACTATCACAGAACCGGTAAAAGATGATGAATCACTAGTAGATGAGGATTTCACTAATTGTTGCACATTCCATGTGCCATCCGATAACTGCCATACATGAACATCAGGATTCTCCACAGTAACAGAGGAAATCAAAGACATCGCCTCAGCATCAGAAAAAAGCAATGTCGGTGCTTTTAACACATTTAGGCCCACTTCTACAGTTGGTGCCGTAGCAATTTTATGCCCCGCTGTATCATTTACCACTACATTCTCTAGCCACACAGTACCATCCATGCCAATTGTTAAAGAATCATAATTTACCTTGCCATTAATAGACGTATTTATTTGTTCTTTTACAAGCGGTGCTACATAATTTTCTGCCGCTGGTTTAGCCGTTATGCCAATACTCGTTAGAGCACCTAAACCTAGCACCGCTGCCCCTATGAGAGACAATTGTTTCCGTGTCATCAAAGAACTCCTACATCTGAATTTATCAAACTATGCATTGTATGCATAAATTTTCTATATCTACATCATTATAATAGCATAAAAACACGCATAACCATAGGACTTCAAGGAAATTGTAATAGTTTTTCTCAATGTTCATGCTATCTTCATGAAAGCCATTAAAATTTGCATCTCTAACACCTATAATCTACTATTACGAGAGTCTTGCAAACGATAAAAAAGGTCATTGAAGCAATGCCTCAACGACCTAATGTATATTATTTTGTTACTTGAGCAGCTAAATTAGCCAATGTGTTAACAGAATCGCTATTTGCGATTAACGGAGCCCCGTGTCCAACTGGTGTTTCCAATGGAACACCTACAGCTTGTTCTAATGTAGCCACATAGATATTGTAGTTATACAACGCTTGAACATAGTTATTACGAGCCGTTGTCAAAGATGTTTCTGCATCCAACACATCCAAGTTGCTACCAACGCCAGCGCGATAACGTAAGGATGCGATACGGAAGCTTTCTTGACCTTCTTCTACAGCAACTTTTGTACTAGAAATCGTTTGCTCTGCCGCACGCAAGTTCAAATATGCAGATTCCACGTCATGAAGCACACCATCTACGGCTGCTAAATTTGCTTCTTTCGCGCTTTCTAATTGAGCTTCTCTCACTTTAATAGTATTGCGAGTTGAACCACCATCCCAGATATCTAGGCTAGCATTAGCACCTACAGACCACCCATTATTACTAGTACCACGGTAATTATCGTCAGATGCATAATTCTTACCCGCTGTCAAAGATACAGTTGGCAAGTAACCTGCTTTTGCTTGTTTTACAGATTCTTCTGCAGATTTTACATCCATAGCAGATTTTACTAGTGTAGCACGATGCAACAACGCATAAGCCTTAGCTTGTTCCAATGTTACATTATAAGGTAAATAGCGCATTTCTTTATCTGCCGTTTCAATGCTTGTACTTACAGGATAGCCAATAACGATATTCAAATCAGTTTCAGCTACGTCAGCAGAATTTTGACGAGTGATCAAAGTAGTTTGAGCATCTGCTAAGTTAGTTCTAGCGGCTAATACATCAGAGCTTGCCACCAAGCCAACATTATATTGGGCTTGCACATTAGTCACGTGACCATCATAATCACGAACAGATTGTTGCGCTACATCAACGAGATTACGGTACATAATCAATGTATAGTAATCGCTAATAGCCGTTAATTTTGCTGTTTGCAAGGCTTCTTCATAGCTAGCCCCAGCACTTTCACGGTCATAACGAGCACCATCTATAGCTGCATCTACACTTGGAGTGTATACAGGAACGGATAACCTAAAACGGTTAGTACCACGTTCAGTCACGGAAGATGCATCAGTAGCGTCTCTAGCACGAGTAGCACTGTAAGAATACCCTACACTTGGATTTTTACTAGCCGCCGTGGCGCTTACAGTAGATTTTGCAGCTTCATAAGCCCACATAGATTGTTTAGCAGTACGGTTATTTTTCAATGCCAAATCCACTGTTTTCACTTCGTTCAAAGCCAAAGCAGATGGGAATGTAGCTACATCTTTTGCCGCTTTATCAGCCAATTGTTTTTGTGTCAAAAGCACTGCTTGCTCTTGCAATTTGCTTAATTTACCACTGTTATTTACAGTTGTTGTTACGAGATCAGACGCAAAGGCACCTGTTGTAGCCATTGAGAATAAAATGGCTATTGTAAGTGCTTTTTTATTCATAGAAAAAACCTCCATACTTAGAATCTATATTCTGGAATGTTAAAAAACTTGTTTTATACCAAAGTATGTACCACCATTGTCAGAACCAAATGGTCTTGTCATTTGTAGTATCCCATATGTATCTTGTGCTAATCTAAATTCACTGCGAATTCGATATTTTTGATGATTTAAATCATACATGGCTGCAGAAATGGAGAATGGGCCACCAAGACCGTAATCAAGACTAAACCCAAGTTCACTTTCAAACAAACCGGCACGAATAGACCATTTGTCAGCAATATATTTACCACCGTTCAAGTCAAAGTCTGTACCATCACCGATATTAGAAAAGCCTAATTCACCTAGCGTTTTATTAGTAAACAAACGGAATCGCGCATTCACACGATACTCGTCTTGATGATTATTATACAACAAATCTGCTGATGTTTCAGTACTTAATTGCGACTTTTTTTCGG
This sequence comes from Negativicutes bacterium, assembly GCA_009929605.1. Classification (GTDB taxonomy): domain Bacteria; phylum Bacillota; class Negativicutes; order Veillonellales; family Veillonellaceae; genus Veillonella; species Veillonella absiana. Next base: position 57,111 of record SAAC01000004.1, on the reverse strand, counting down.
AATCTTGCCCCTCCGTTGTGGCAGTACCACCATTACCATTGGAGGAGGTAGTACTCGAAACGTAGGCCTTGCCACCCACAATTTTATTAATACGTGCAGAAATTTGTGCTGTATTGTGCAGTGTTTCTTTAATATTCTCGGCCGCTGTTGGGTCCGTTACAACACCTCCCATCGCACGAGCCATATTATCCACCTTATCAGTGGTTTCTTTCAAATTTGTCACAATACCACGCATATCAGCACCAGCTTGACCATCGGCATTAAACTGTTGTGTCGCTGCATTAAGTTGAGCCGTCATGTCCGCCATATTTTGTGTAATCGCTACGGCATTGTCGGCCATAACAGATGTCGATTGCAATGTATGACGCAATGCACCTTGTGTTTGAGGGTCACCAATGATATTATTGATGGATTCTAACATTTTTTCGGTACCTTCCATCAACTTTTGAGCGCTTTGCATAGCTTTATCCATGCTATCTGCACCTTCGCCTCGAACAGAATCGCCATCATGTAAATATACTTTAGACTTGCCAGGTGAAATTTGGATGAATTTGTCCCCTAATAATCCGTCAGCGCCTATCATAAATTTAGAGTCACTAGGAATTTCGGTTCCTTCATTAATTTTCATACCTACTGCCACACCACCAGGAACGATTTCCACGGAATCCACAGTACCTACAGCAACACCAGATAATTTAACTTGATTCCCCGTTTTTAAACCATTAACTTGCTCAAATTGACCAGTAATCGCCATTTCTGGTTTGGCAAAAATATCCATTTTTCCTACGAATACAATAGAACTCACAAATAGTATGAGGCCCAATATTGTAAAAGCGCCAACTTTCGCTTCCGTTGTCCACTTCATATCTATACTCCCCCTGCAGAAATCGTCAATTCTTCTGCTTTACCATTAATAAATTGTTGTACTTTTTTATTAGTGGAGTGTTTGAACTCCTCTGCACTAGACACTTCGATAAATCTACCTTTATCCAGTAGTGCAATACGGTCTGCCACATAAAAAGCAGATTGCATATCATGAGTCACCACAATAGACGTACAGCCCAAACGCGATTGCATTCCTTTTATAAGCATGCTAATAGTTCCAGATGTAATGGGATCAAGACCAGAAGATGGTTCATCATAAAGAATAAATTTAGCATCTTGTGCAATGGCGCGAGCTAAACTAACGCGTTTTTTCATCCCCCCCGATAGTTCGCTAGGCATATAATCTTCATACCCTCCGAGACCTACCCAGTCGAGACGTTCTGCCACAATAGCTTTAATTTCGTCTTTGGATTTATAAGAATGTTGATTCAATCCAAATGCTACATTTTCCCCTACTGTCATGGAGTCAAATAGAGCTGAGTATTGAAATACCATTCCCATCTTAAGACGGACTTTATTAAATTCTTCTTCATTTAATGAAGTGATTTCTGTGCCATCCACAAAAATCTTACCTGATGTAGGCCGTTGTAATCCAATAAGGAGGCGTAACAGCGTGCTTTTACCACTGCCACTGCCACCAAGGATGACCAAGGTTTCACCATCAGGAATGGTTAAATTAATGTGATCCAAGATAACCCGTGTATCATAGGCTACTACCACATCTTGTAATTCAATCATCAGTCTACTCTCTAATTAAAACAATGCACTAGATAAGAAGTAATTCAATACGAATACTAAAATAATACTAGTGACCACAGAACTCGTTGTAGAGAAACCAACCGCCTCAGCACCCATTTTAGTATTCATCCCTTTATAGGCACCAACCAAGGCAATAACAGCACCAAAAATACTAGACTTCACCAGTCCCAATGTAAAATCAGAAATAGTTGAAAACATTTGGATGGAGTCCAAATACGTAGATGGTGAAAGTCCTTTTATCGCCGTCGCTACAAAATAACCACCGGCAATACCAATAACTACACCATAAAATGCCAAAATAGGTACCATAATCATACATGCCACGACCCGTGGCACTACAAGGTATCCTACAGGATCTGTAGCCATCACACGGAGCGCATCTATTTGTTCAGTCACCTTCATGGTGCCAATTTCAGCAGTAATAGCGGCCCCCACGCGACCAGCTAGAACTACACCTACAAGGATTGGTCCTAATTCACGGCCCATAGCAATAGCCATAATGCCTCCTACCGTACTTTGTGCACCATAGCGAACTAGTACATCAGCAATTTGCAATGTCATTACAGCCCCAGCAAAGAGCAAAGTAAGACTAATAATAGGCAGTGAATCCACCCCTAGATGCGCCATTTGTTGTAGTACATGAAGGAAATTAATCATTTTCAGTTGTTTCAGTGTTTGCCACAATAACATCATGGCATCCCCTGTTTGTTCAAACCGTTTCATGGTAAAACGGCCTATATTCTCTAGCCAGTTCACTAGAAACCTCCCTTATTCTGAATATTCCTTAATTATACCATAATTCACAAATTTTCTAATAATGCATCTTAGGATACGTGGCTGCCAGACGCTTTATTATTAGCATCATTTTCACTAGAATCGTTAGAGCTAGAATTGTTAGTGCCAGAACTATTAACACTAGAACCTTTATCATCACTAGCTTTTACAGTATTAGAAGCATCTCTATCGAGTTTCTTTTCTAATTTTGCTTTCTGCTTCGCTTCTTTAGCTCGTTTTGCCAACACTTTATCACGTTTAGCTGGGCTCATTACATCAATGGAGAATTGACCATCGCCTTGAATGATATACTCTGTGTCAACAGCCGTTTTCTCTTGTTTCTTCTCGTCTTTGTCGCTAGACAAGGATTCACTAGCAGTTGGTTCCTTTTTAATATCCCCAGGTAATGGATTACGCTCTACAGATTCCAATTTTGCTTTTTTAGCAGTTTTAGCACTAGAACCATCATTAACCATACTCACACCGTCTTCAAGGAATTCCACGACGATTTGATTATTCGTATCTGTATCTTGGATTTCTTTGAATAATTCATCAAAATCCTTATACGTTTTCAATCGACGAATAATTTCATCGGTTAAATTATATTTTTGCTTTTCCAATACATATGGTAATGGCACTACACCACCACCACGTACCTCCAATGTTGCTTTACCGATTTTTTGATCCTCTGGTACCTTAAAGAATACTTCTTTTGTTACCACTTCACCTCTGAAAGGTTCTAATTTCACGTCAACCACAATCGTATCACCAGGTGCTACCACTACAGAAGAAGCAGTAGCATCAACAATTTTGGCAGTCACCTTAGATTTAGTAACATCTGCTTTCACCTGAATATCCATAATTTCGTAATCGATGAATCTGTTATTCATCAATACATCAACAACATTGTAGAATTCATCTACACTTTTTTCACTAATGGATTCAGAGGAGTAAAACATATTCGTCCGCGTCAACGGTTTATATTTGTTATCCCTCGGTGTAATTGTGTAACTTACCGTAGCCGTTCCAGATCCACTACGATCCAATGTTTTATTTAAGAAGTTATAGAATGAGGTTGCCGCTAATGTAGGGGTCATCTCAGGATCCTCAATAACCTTCACAGATGTATTGCGTTCCCGTCCCATATCATAATCAGCTAATTGGAATCTCAACGGAATACCATGGGCAATGACACCAGTTTTACCGGCAATACCTGCACCACGATCCTCTGTTACAGTACCAACCTCACTACCCATGGAGCCTAATTTAAAAGCAGAATTCACACTTTTAACAACAGTGAAAATACTTGCATTATGCATAAAATAATCAGATTCACCATGTTTTAGGAAGGGATGTCCAAAAGCTACTACTTGATCATTATCTACATAAGTGACAGTACCAATAGCACCTAATTTCAAATCTCCATCCACTAAGAGGGCCGCTACTGAACCACCTGGTACTAATGGTTTCTTCACATTATCGCCGGTAGCACTAGCCGTATCATATGTTTCATAACCGTATTGAGGTAATTTAGACTTCATATACTCCATGGAATCTGCATCAAATCCATAAGCCATAAGAGGCGTTCCCATAGGAATTAATCGGTCATCAGACCACGAATTACTGAGATTTTTTTCATACGGAATATTCCACAATTTCACCATATCTTCAATAGGTGTAATCATACCCACCGTACCATCAGCAAAGCCCCAACCATAGGCCACCGCGCCAACGAGCTTGCCATTTATATACACCGGGCTACCACTCATGCCATGAGCGATACCACCCGTTTGTTCCATTACAGGGCCAGAGAATTTGGCCAAAATCAAGTCGCCAGAAGGCCCACGATTTTCCATTACACCTAACACCTTCACATTAAATGTAGAAATATCGTCACCTACCAACACAGTTTTTGCTATTCCTTCCATGCCAGTCTGTACTTCGGACACAGGCATAAAATCTACGGCCTGCGCCATTGACAGAGACCAACAGAAGAAAAGCGCCAGTATACTCTTTCTATACCGACGCCAAGAATGAGTTACTTTCATTCTATTTCCCCTTTATTTGCTATCAACAGTTGCCACAACTTGACCACGAGTTACATCAGTACCAGTAGTCACATTTACAGCTGTTACAATACCATTTACAACGGCTTTAGACGCAGCCATAGGGCCCGCCAATGTTTCAACAGTAATCAATGTTTGACCTTTAGTTACAGGTGTACCAATAGCCACTACAGTGGATACTTTACCAGTTAAAACAGTATGATGCTCAATTGGGGCCGCCATTACAGTTGCCACACCAAGAGCGCTAATCGCAGCTAGTGCGAACAATAATTTTTTCATAACGATCTCCCTCCTTAAATTTATTTTTGTAATAGTACTATTATACAGTATTTATCAATTATATTCAAAGGCAATTACATAGTATACAATGTAAAATACTTATTTCAACAATAAGATTTGTTCATACAATGTAGGTGCAGCACCCGATTGGTTCACCATTTCTTTATTGACTGCTATATCTACATCACCTTGATTCGTCAATTCTAGGCCCTCTACGGCACCTAGATCAGCTAATAATTTAGCCCCCTCTGCAGATGTTACCCCCACAGATTGAGGTTCTTGTTTATCTATCGTCAAAATCACGAGCCCTCGCCCCTTAGTAGTTCCTACAAAAGTACGAGCCTTGTTGCCATCATTCGATTTACCTACGGCTCTGCCATCTTCTAAAACTATACTACCACCTTGAAGGATTGTCATTCCATCTGCACTAACTTGAGCCAATTCGTCTGTGGTCTTCAACGTTAAAGTATCACCTACCTTAATCGCTTTCAACGTAGTGCTAGCTGTGCCATGACCCGACAATACAAATCCATCTGACGGGATGGATGAATTACCCACACCAGTAGATGTGACCTTATTGCTCTTTAATGTCAACTCATAGCCATAGTTATTAGTACCTGTATTTTTACCATAAGACGGTGTGTACAAGATTAAAGAGTTAGCCACCCGTGGTGCGTCTACACTCGTTACAGCTAACGTAGCTTTTTGAGTCTGCCCTTCGACGCGTGGCACTTTATCCACGATAGAATATCCCCGTTGTGGGTTATATCGTAAAGATGCCACGCCCTCTAATTGTTTCGCCGATGTGATAGTTGTACCTGGAGCAATTGATCTGCCTCCGAAGGAAATCCCTTTACCTTTAGCACCTACAGCCACCTTATATGACTGACTGATTTGCCCCAATGTTTTACCATTAGCATCTACACCTACCTTGAACGGTACTGTAGCATCAGCTGTAATGGCTACGGCTTTTACCATCCCCTCTTTCATATTTGTATTCCATCTCACGAGATTGATATTCGGGCTAATAGATTTTGTCGTTTTTTGTGCATAATTGGAGAATAAATCCACTACCAAACGATTGGGATTTTTTAGCACAAATGCATTATAGTTCACGTCTTGGTTTGCATTCAAATTCAATTGTAACTGTGAATCCTTAGACTGTAATCCAACACCTGTGAGGACACCTGTTTTTGTTGTATTTTGTTCGATGGGCTTAGCCATTTTATTCGTAGTGTCCTTGAGTAGGAATGTAAGCACATGTGTTTCTTTATTATAATTCGTTGTATAGTTTTTTGCTTCACTAGTTAAGTCCATAACTACACGACTGTATCCATCGGAATTGGATACGCGAATACCCGTTAAATCGCCTGCAAGGGCGTTTAAGGAGGCAAAACTTGACAACGCTAGTGCCAGTGTGGCGACTAACATACTTTTTTTCATAGTCATACCGTCCCTTTCTATTAAAATTGTAATATGCAGCATTATCGACAGTCATCAGTGTGGCCCATAAACATACCGTAATCTTCTAGTGAAAAATCAATAACACGCATAGAATATATTTATTTGTCTTTATATTGTATCACAAGGTGATGAAAGAAAAATGAGCGGTCCATACATTTTCTTGCTTATTTCAAGGACAAGAAAAACATATAGTGCCGCTCATATATCATTTTTTCATATCATTTTTTCATACAAACACATGACTAAGAAGTGCAACTAGCTTGTATCCAATTATAGTAATTGGATACCGATTACTATAATTTATTGTAATCCTTCTAGAGTATCTTTCAAGGCAGACATCTCATTCAAGGCCTTCGCTACACCTCTAATAACTGCATATCGTGGATCATCTACGAGATACGCTGCAATCCCAATAGATCGGGACACAACACGATCAAATCCATCGATGAGAGAGCCCCCACCAGTCAAAATAATCCCATGATCTGCAATAGCAGCCACTAATTCTGGTGGCGTTTTCTCTAAAATATCTTTGATACCTTCTAAAATCGTCATCATTTGAGCTTCTAAGGCTCGTTGCACCTCTAGAGAGCTAACCTCAATCATCTTAGGCAAGCCTGTAGCTGTATCGCGCCCACGCACCTCGATAGAGGTCTCCTTAGCACGACGATCTACAGTACCGATAGCCATTTTTATTTCTTCCGCTGTAGAAATACCGATAACAAGTTTTCGTTTTCGTTTAATATAGCGAACAATAGATTCATTAAATACATCCCCACCAATACGCAAGGATTCGCTCACCACTACACCAGAGTCACATAACACTGCAATATCTGTGGTTCCCCCACCAATATCGAGAACCATAGCCCCCACTTGTGTAGCTTCATCAAGATTTGTGCCCATAGCTGCAGCTAGTGGTTCTTCAATGAGCACCGTCTTCTTAGCGCCGGTACGGAGCAATGCCTCTAATACAGCACGCTTCTCTACCGGTGTACTACCTGATGGCACACATACAATGATGCGAGTCTTCATCAACCTCGATGCAGGAACTACAGAACGGATAAAATAGCGAAGCATAAATTCCGTCGTGTCATAATCAGCAATTACACCTGCCTGTAATGGACGAATTACCTCCACCCCTTCCGGTGTACGCCCTAACATAAGACGTGCCTCTTGACCTACAGCAAGAATATCTCCTGTTTTAACATCCTTCGCTACATACGCAGGTTCATCAAGAACGAGACCTTTCCCTTTAACATAGATCAGCACATTAGCAGTGCCCAAGTCGATACCAATATCATAGGCAAAGCCACCTTGCAACTTACTTAGAAATGATGCTGACTTCTCTGTATCAGATTTATTGCGTTTCATTGTCATGGTAGGTGTTGTCTTGGCAATCATTGTCGGTCTTCGTCTAAGCTTACGTTTCGCTTGAACCGACTCATCTGATTGAACTGCAGACTTATCATCCCCACCAACAGATTTTGCTACACGCTTCTTATTCGTCAATCCGAACAATGTTCGCACCTAACCTTTGTAATTTACCTACAAAATCATCATACCCACGATCAATATGATGTAAACGTCCTACTTTCGTCTCTCCTTCAGCAGATAATGCGCCACAAACAAGGGCCGCACCTGCACGAAGGTCTGTAGCATTTACTTCTGCACCATGTAAGCCATTCACACCTTCTACAATCGCTTTGCGATTATCTATATCGATATGGGCACCCATTTTACGTAGTTCCGCAACATGCATAAAACGGTTTTCAAAAACAGTTTCCGTAACAGTACTTGTACCATGAGCAATCGTAGTCAATGCCATAAATTGCGCTTGCATATCTGTTGGGAACCCAGGATACGGCAATGTTTTAATATCCACCGCCTTTAGTTTACCATCGCTGACAACACGAATACCATCAATGTCTTCTTCTACGGTTACACCAGCTTCTTTTAGCTTTGCTACCACTGGTTTTAAATGTTCAGACAATGCATTTTCTACATACACGTCACCGCCAGCCATAGCCGCAGCAATTAGATACGTACCAGCTTCAATACGATCAGGAATCACTGTATGAACAGCGCCTTTCAATTCCTTCACGCCTTCGATACGAATGACATTTGTACCAGCACCACGAATATTAGCGCCCATACTGTTAAGATATGTCGCCAAATCAACGATTTCTGGTTCTTCTGCAACATTTTCAATGATGGTTTTACCTTCTGCCATACAAGCAGCCATCATTACATTTTCAGTAGCACCTACGCTTGGAAAATCGAGGTAAATTTGACTACCTTGCAAACCATTTGGTGTAGTAGCATGTACATAATCTTCTGTAATTTCAATTTTTGCACCTAGTGCTTCAAATGCCTTCAAATGCAAATCGATAGGACGAGCGCCAATAGCGCAACCGCCAGGCAGGGATATTTTTGCCTCCCCTTTACGAGCCAACAATGGTCCCATAACCAAGAAGGATGCACGCATACGACGTACTAAACCTTCTGGTGCCTCAATAGCAGTTAATTCCGATGCATCAAAAATGATTTCATCTTTTTCTTTTTTGAAAGTTACCTTCACCCCCAAGGATTCGATAACCTTACAAATTGTCCCTACATCTTCCAAGTTTGGAATTTCAAGCAATGTACTTGGGGTAGTACCCAACATAGTGGCCGCAATGATAGGTAGTACAGCATTTTTTGCACTACTTACGCGAACACGACCTTTTAGGCGATTGCCCCCTTGTATAATTAGCTTTTCCAAAAGAATTCCTCCTAGTCATTTTTCATACCTAACACCAAACGAGCGATTATAGTGTCAGTTTAACTATCTATTTTAGTTTGTTGTATATAAATTTATATCGAATAATATAAAAAGTCTTCTATTTAGTATACTATGTTTACATATTGTTCAGCAAGTAAAAGCCCAGCATATAATCCCAATTTCTCCAGCTTTTACACAACATATAGTAGGAAACACAGAAATAGGGCCGAGAATCGAGAGGATCTCGGCCCTATCACAGGAGCAATCACACAATATATCATTGCTCATTAAGTGTTTTGGAAGACGTATTTAAATCATTCAACCTACAATTTATTTAGCCTTTAAAGTTTTAAGTTTATTATCCATATGAATTGTATCAAGGAAACGAACTGTACCTGTTTTAGCACGCATCACAATGGTATGTGTACGTGCGCCACCTGGGAAGTAGCTAATACCATTCAACAAATTACCTTGTGTAATCGCTGTCGCTGCAAAGATAACATCATCACTCTTAACAAGATCATCTAACGTTAAGATTGCATTTGTATCTTTAATCCCCATATCATGGCAACGTTGAACTTCTGCCTCTGTTTCAGGCAATAAACGAGCTTGCATATCGCCACCAGCACATTTTAATGCCGCTGCTGCCAATACGCCTTCAGGGGCACCACCAGTACCTACAACAACGTGTACGCCGGAACCTTCGATACAACATTCCATAGCTGGGTTAACGTCACCGTCAGTGATGAGGCGAATACGGCAACCAAGATCACGCGCTTCTTTCATAAGGCCAGCATGGCGTTCACGATCAAGCATAACGATTGTTAAGTCCTCTACGTCGCGTTCCATTTTTTTAGCGATATTTTTCAAGTTTTCAGTTAAGGATAGATTCAAGTCGATAGCACCAGCACCACGAGGGCCTACACACAATTTTTGCATGTACATATCTGGCGCATGTAACAAACCGCCTTTTTCAGCAATGGCCATAACTGCAATAGCACCATTTTGACCTTTAGCAATTAGGTTTGTACCTTCAATAGGATCTACAGCGATATCTACTTCTGGACCGCCGGCACCAACATGTTCACCAATGTAAAGCATAGGTGCTTCGTCGATTTCGCCTTCGCCGATAACTACTGTACCAGAGATATTTACGGAATCAAAGGCTTGACGCATAGCATCTACGGCTAAACCGTCAGCTGCGTCTTTTTGACCACGACCAAGTAAACGACCACTGCGAAGAGCTGCCGCTTCAACGACACGAGCAAATTCCAAAGATAATGTACGATCCATAATAGGGCCTCCTTAAATGAGTGGTAGATCTATCTACCTATTACATTACACAAGAGCACGGTCTAATCATGTAGATTAGTACCGCTCTTATAGCCTAGCTATTGTTGTTAGGTTACTGTGTTTTTAGTAGTTTTATTGATTAGCTTGTTTCCAGTCTTCTAGGAAACGTGCCAAACCAGCATTTGTCAACGGATGTTTCATAGCTTGTAATAATACTTTATATGGTACAGTAGCGATGTGCGCACCAGCCTTTGCACATTGTGTAATGTGAATTGGTGTACGTACGCTAGCTGCGATAATTTCTGTTTCGATATTATGAACCATGAAAATTTCAGCGATATCTTCGATAAGAGTAATACCATCCATACTAATATCATCAATACGACCAACGAATGGACTTACATATGTGGCACCTGCACGAGCTGCTAACAATGCTTGGTTCGCGGAGAAAATCAATGTCACGTTTGTTTTAATGCCTTCTTTGGAAAGAATAGCAACGGCTTTTAAACCTTCTGGAGTCATTGGTACTTTGATAACAACATTGTCGCCAAGCTTTACAAGTTCATGCGCTTCTTTGACCATATCAGGTGCTTCTGTAGCAATAACTTCTGCACTTACTGGACCTTCTACAAGAGCAGCAATTTCCTTGATAACTTCTTGTAAATTACGTTTAGATTTAACGATCAAGGACGGATTTGTTGTAACGCCATCGACGAAACCTAATTTATAGGCCGCTTTAATTTCTTCAAATTCTGCAGTATCGATAAAAAATTTCATAGTATCTCCTTATTTAGCAGGTTTAATAACTTCTGCACCGCCCATATATGGCACAAGAACTTGTGGAATACGAACCGAACCATCGGCTTGTTGGTTATTTTCCAAAATAGCCGCTACTGTACGCCCTACAGCTAAACCGGATCCATTTAATGTATGAACGAATTCAGGTTTACCTTTTGGTCCACGACGGAATTTGAGATTACCACGACGAGCTTGGAAATTAGTCATATTGGAGCAAGAGGAAATTTCTCTATATTTATCTTGTGCTGGCATCCATACTTCAACATCGTATGTTTTAGCGGACCCAAATCCGATATCACCAGTGCATAATGTAATTACGCGATGTGGCAATTCCAACAAACGCAATACTTCTTCTGCATTATCTGTTAATGCTTCCAATTCTTTGAAAGAATCTTCTGGTTTCGCCAATTTTACCATTTCAACTTTGTTAAATTGATGTTGACGAATAAGACCACGAGTATCACGACCTGCAGAGCCAGCTTCTGCACGGAAACATGCAGTGTGAGCTGTAAAATATTTTGGCAAATCTTCTTCAGATAAGATTTCATCACGATAGTAGTTAGTCAGTGTAACTTCTGCTGTTGGAATCAAATAGTAATCTGCATCATCACCGGTTACTTGGTACATATCTTCTGCAAATTTAGGCAATTGACCAGTCGCTGTCAATGTTTCACCTGTAACCATGTATGGTGTCATCATTTCAGTGTAACCATGTTTATCTACATGAAGGTCAAGCATGAAGTTAATCAATGCACGTTCTAAACGAGCGCCCATGCCTTTGTAGATAGTAAAACGAGCACCGCTCAATTTACCAGCACGTTCAAAATCAAGAATGTCTAAACTTTCACCAAGATCCCAATGTGCTTGGATAGGGAAATCGAATTGACGAGGTTCACCCCATTTACGGTTTTCAGGATTATCCTCTTCGTCAGCACCTACTGGCACGGATGCATCCACCATATTTGGCAACATCAATGCTACATTGCGAAGGCCTTCTTCAACTTCACGAGCACGACCATCTAATTCATAAATCTTGTCGCCTACTTTTTTCATTTCTGCGATTTTATCGTCTGCATTTTCTTTATTGCGTTTTAATTGGCTAATTTCTTCTGTTACTTTATTACGTAATGCTTTTAATTCTTCTACTTCAAGAATAATTTCCTTACGTTCATCATAGAGTTTTACAAATGTGTCTAAATCACCTTTTGTATGGCGATTATCAAGATTTGCTTGTACCGCTTCAATATTCTCACGGACAAATTTCATGTCTAACATAATCAATAACCTCTTTTTTTCATTATGCCCCATTGGGCTCTTTTCAGTATCAATACATTTAAGTTTACCATAAGACACAAAAAAAGTGTAGCTTATATGCGTTTTCATACAAGCTACACTTAGTAAATTCTTACTCTTCTTCAGTTGTTTCTTCTTGCACTGGAGCTGCCACTTCTGGTTTCATCAATGGGAACAACAATACATCACGAATGGATGCGGAATCTGTTAAGAACATAACAAGACGATCGATACCGATACCAAGACCAGCAGTTGGTGGTAAACCATATTCCAATGCTGTTACATAATCGTTATCCATACGATGCGCTTCGTCATCGCCGGCTTCACGTTCTTTCAATTGTGCTTCAAAACGTTCTTTTTGATCGATTGGGTCATTTAACTCGGAGAAGCCATTGGCCAATTCACGTCCATAAATGAATGCTTCGAAACGTTCAGTTGTTAATGGTTTTTCACGGTTCAATTTCGCCAATGGGGAAATTTCTTTTGGATGACCATATACAAATGTTGGTTGAATTAAGTTTTCTTCTACATAATCTTCGAAGCACAAGTTTTGAATTTTACCAATACCATCGTTAGGGCCATACTCTACGTTCAAACGATCTGCAATAGCACGAGCTTCTTCCAATGTTTCTACTGCATCAAAATCTTCGCCAGTGTATTTTTTGATACCTTCGGACATAGTAATGCGGTTCCATGGTGGAGTCAAATCAATTTCAGTACCTTGGTACGTGATTTTTGTAGTGCCCAACACTTCTTGTGCACAGTACGCCACGATATTTTCAGTCAAACGAATAGCATCTTCATAATTACCATATGCTTGGTAAGATTCCATCATGGTAAACTCAGGGTTATGACGATTATCAATACCTTCATTACGGAAGGAACGGTTGATTTCATATACGCGTTCTAAACCACCAACGATAAGACGTTTTAGATATAATTCTGGGGAAATACGCATGTAGATATCGATATCCAATGCATTATGATGTGTAATGAAAGGACGAGCTGCAGCACCACCAGGGATAGCATGCATCATAGGAGTTTCCACTTCCATGAATTTTTGGCTATTCAAGTATTCGCGTACTTTCGCAACGATTTGTGTACGTTTTACGAATGTATCACGAACTTCTGGATTTACAATCAAATCTACATAACGTTGCCGGTAACGAAGCTCAGTATCTTTCAAACCATGCCATTTTTCAGGTAATGGACGTAAAGATTTAGACAATAATGTCAATTTGGATACTTTCACAGTGATTTCGCCCATGTGTGTTTTGAACACATGACCTTCCACGCCTACGATATCGCCCATATCAAGCATTTTAACATGTTTATATTCATCTTCGCCCAATACGTCTTTACGGAAATATACTTGAATATCACCAGATAAATCACGGATATTAGCAAATGCAGTTTTACCGTGAGAACGGATTGTCATCAAACGACCTGCTAATACGACTGGTTGATCTTCAAAGTTCAAGAAGTCATCTTTAATATCTTTTGCATGTGCATTAACAACAAAACGTTGTCCAAATGGATAAACGCCGTCTGCTTCATATTCAGCTAATTTATCGCGACGCACTAGCATTTGATCATTTAAATCTTCTTGTACTTGTTGCACTTTTGTTTCTTCGCTCATGGTCATGTCTCCTAGCCAGATTCAGGGAATTACAATTATTGGACAGCCAATACTCGGAACGTAACAGGGCCGTCAGGTGTAGTCACTTCGACTTCATCACCTTCACGTTTACCCAAGATAGCTGCACCAACTGGAGATTCATTAGAAATACGGTTATTGAAAGGATCTGCTTCAGAGGACCCTACGATAACATATTCTAATTCATCGTTGTACATAGTATCTAAAACAGTTACTTTACTACCTACGGATACAACGTCACTTTTTACTGCTTCATCTATAATTTTAGCGGTATTAATTTTATTTTCAAGTTCTGAAATGTGACCTTCGATGAAAGCTTGTTCATTTTTTGCATCATCATACTCAGAGTTTTCACTAATATCACCATATTCAATAGCAATTTTAATACGTTCTGCTACTTCAATACGACGTACAGATTTGTAATGAGCCAATTCTTGTTCAAGTTTCTTTAAACCTTCAGCGGTTAGTAATGTTTCTTTTACTGCTGCCATAACTTCTCACTCTTTCTATTATCTAATAAGAAAAAGTGTCATATACGATGACACCTTTTTTCATAAGTTACAAATTGTCTTTACTATTATATAAAACAGTATAGGGATTGTCAAATTTCATGCAGTCTTTCATGGTATTCTTTAATTTGTTCCATAAAGGATTCTTTCGTGTGTACCGCATTAATTTTATTGCGCCAGTACGCTGAATCAGGAAGACCTTTCATATACCAACCAGCATGTGTCCGAATTTCTCGAACTCCAAGATTTTCACCCTTGTAATGGCAGAGCAAATCAAAATGCTTCATCAACATTTCTATGCGTTCCACTGGAGTTGGCAAGTCCAACAATTCACCAGTGGCTAAATAGTGATGGATTTGCTTGAATACCCACGGATTACCTTGGGCACCACGCCCCACCATGACCGCATCACACCCAGTTGTATCTAATAGAGTTTTTGCACTCAATGCATCCACCACATCACCATTACCGATGACAGGAATTGATACAGCTTCTTTCACGGCCTTAATATAGGACCAATCAGCTTGTCCACTATACATTTGTTCTTTTGTACGCCCATGAATAGCAATAGCAGCTACACCTGTATCTGCGATGCGTTTTGCAAAATCAAGTACGTTTTTTTGGTCATTATCCCAACCAAGACGCATTTTCACGGTCACCGGAACACCAACTGCTTTCACAGCGGCCTCAGCCACCCGTGCTGCAAGGTCCGGTGTTTTCATGAGAGCAGATCCATCACCACTGGATACGACCTTTTTCACAGGGCACCCCATATTAATATCCACAATGTCCGCACCGGCCTCCTCTACGACCTTCGCACCGATAGCAATAGCCTCAGGATCAGATCCGAAGATTTGCATGGACACTGGATGTTCCACAGCCTCCATACGAAGCAGTTCATGAGTATGTTCATTTTTGTATTTAATGCCCATGGCACTCACCATCTCGGTGCACACCAAAGCAGCCCCTTGCTCCTTCGCAAGCAAGCGGTAAGCAATATCACTCACGCCCGCCATAGGGGCTAAAATAGCTTGTCCATCGATTCGAACAGAACCGATGTGCCAAGTAGTATTATTTGTTTCTTTCATAAATTAAACGTAATCCTTCTAGTGTGAGCATAGGCTCAATATGGTCAATACAATCGGTAGCGCTGCTAATCAATTGCGCCAATCCACCAGTGGCTACCACTGTTACATTCGGTGGCATTTCTGATTTCATACGAGCTACAAGGCCCTCTACTTGGCCCACATACCCATAAAACATACCAGATTGCATGGAGGACACGGTATTTTTACAAATAACTTGCCCTGGATTTTTCACCTCAATACGTGGTAATTTTGCAGCTCGTTGGAATAACGCCTCTGCAGAAATTGTTACGCCTGGGGAAATAACACCACCTACATAATCAGCATTTTCTAAAATAGCGCAATATGTTGTAGCAGTACCAAAATCAATAACAATAAGAGGTCCACCGTATTTTTCGTAAGCAGCCACCGCATTGACGATACGGTCTGCCCCAACTTCACGAGGATTGTCATATTTTACAGCAATACCAGTTTTTGTACCCGGTCCTACGATGATAGGGTTTACATTAAAATATCGTGTACACACACGCTCTAATGCCGGCATAACAGGTGGAACTACTGAAGAAATAATGATATTATTAATATCTTTCACATCCACCTTGCGGTCATGGAAAAATAAATTCATCATCAACATTCCATATTCATCAGTAGTACGAACGCGGTCGGTGGAAATACGCCAATGGCCTACAAGTTTTTTCTTGTCATACACGCCTAATACGATATTCGTATTCCCTACATCTATTACTAATAACATCTAGTCCTCCAGGTATTATAAATTATTTCTTAGGACGAATGGATACGTCCCCAGCCACAATACGTTTTATTGTACCATCTGCCACCTTAACTAGCAAATTACCATCGGTATCAAGATCCATAGCTACACCTTCATAGGTATGATCCGGTGCACGAACCTCAATATCTTGTCCCAAGGTCACACTGAGCTGCTTCCATTCCTCTAATGTGCCTTCAAATCCATTAGATAGTACTTCATAATATTGTTGTTCCAGCTCTCCAAGTATAATTTTGAAAGCTTCTGTACGTTCAATATCAATGCCTTCCATCGCCAAAGATGTACCTATGTGCTTCAACTCCTCAGGTAATTCCTCTTGTGTCGTTTTTACATTTATACCAATCCCCATGACGATGTAATTAATTTCTTCCATAGAACCAGACATTTCTGTTAAAATGCCCACTAATTTACGCCCATTTACAAGAATATCATTTGGCCATTTGATACCTGCTGCAGAAAGTCCCATTTTATGAAAGGCCTTAGTCAATGCTACGGCAGCCATCAACGTACATTTAGCTGCTTCAGATGGCAAGAATTCAGGGCGCAAAATAATGCTGAACCAAATGCCTTTTCCAAATGGAGAATACCAACCCCGCGATAGACGACCTCGGCCTGCGGATTGCTCCTCTGTAACCACCACAGTGCCCTCTTCGGCACCTTGCTGTGCTAATTTACGAGCCTCTAAATTGGTAGACTCTGTAATATCCATATATACATATCGTTTACCAAATACATCCGTATCTAAAACCTTTTTCATAGCCAAGGGGCTCAACAAATCTGGCTCCTCTAGCAAACGATACCCCTTTTTCGTGTAGGACTCAATTTTATAACCTTTAGAACGCAATGCTTTTATGTGTTTCCAAATAGCTGTACGAGATACATGACACGCTTCAGACATATCTTGGCCTGATACAAAACCACCTTGATTTTCTCTCAAAAACTCTAGTACTTCATCACGCATAGAATTGACCTCCTTATTTGTCAACCATGGTTTACAATACGATTGTACTGTTATAGATTATAAAATGCAAGTATCAGTTATCATGCATGGTCATTTCATGTATAATAAAATATATCTTGAAACAATACTTTGAGCCATTACATAAAAGCATACTTCTGTTCAACTCACATAGAATCCATCTGATCGGACTCGTCCCTTTTCATTAGTTCTTATACGTTGAACAGTATCACCTAAGGATGTAAAATACATGAAACAATTCACATTAGAAGAAAAAAATGCCGTTCTAGAAACGCCATTTACCTACATTCATAGAAAATTAGATATTTTACTCACCGTTGGCCAGTTACTAATGGAATGTGGCGCTGATACTAAGCGAATTACCGATGAAATGTTAAAGTCGGCTACATTTCTAGGCATTCCCCAAGAATATTTAAACATTCACATCAGTTACACAACATTAATGATTAACCTCCGGCATCATGACGCGACATTAACGGTATTCCGTAAAACTCCAAAACATGAACCCAACATGGCCATGGTCGGCGCCGTATCAAAACTAACCTGGCGTGCTCTAGAACGCCACTATTCCCTCACCACTTACGAGAGATTATTAAATAAATTACCTGACTCGGTTAGCTCTTACCCTAATTGGGTGAAAGGTGTATTCAGTGCCCTCGGCTGCAGTGGCCTCGCCATTTTATTTGGTGGAGAAATTATCGCAGCTGTTATGACTTTTATTTGTTCGCTCCTCGGTTATTTCACGCGAGCCTTCTGTATGAAAATTGGCTTTGATAGTTATGTCAGTATTGCTTGTGGTGCGTTCACCGCCATGGGGTCAGCCTATCTCAGCTATAGTTTTATCGATCAAACAGCATTACTTTATACCCTCGTATGTTGTACTCTATTTATGATTCCTGGGGTTCCTCTCATCAATTCCGTTATTGATACTATCAATAACCATATTCTCTCTGGTGTTACACGCGGTATTCGGACAATTCTCATTGTTAGTGCTATGACCCTAGGTATGGCTATGGCCTTGCATTTCAGTCCCGTTCCAAGTTTTGCCTATGTAGATATCAAACCACACCTTATTACTATAGAGCAAATCATAGGATCATTTATGGCCGCCGCATCATTTGCAGTGTTATTCAATGTACCCTATCGTGTACTTGTTTATATCGGTATAGGTGGTGTCATCTGTGTCAGTGTCCGCAACATGCTACTCGTTGATTTCGCCTTTGCCATTCCTGGCGCCAGCTTTGTAGGTGCTACGGTAATGAGTATTATCTTTATGCGATTATCACCGTTGTTACGCACCTCCGGACCGGTTCTCATCGTGCCATCTGCTATTGCCCTTATGCCTGGTGTACTACTATATCGCTTCTTGTTTGATATATTGCATATTGGCAATCTAAATGAAGCAGGGCTATTGCACACTATACAAAACGGTGTAACTGGGGTGCTTACCATTATCGCCATTGCCGTTGGTGTAGCCATTCCAAATGTATTGGCCCAACGCTATTTAGATACACGAAAACAGGCTCGATTAGAGGAATTACTCCGTAGCCGTCACGAATTTGAGGAAAAGAAAAAATATGAAATCATTAATGCTTCTAAAAATAAAGATACTGCTGGTCATATTATTGATAAGCAAATTAATCCTGATATAATTGATTAATTACATTAGAATTCGTTCAACTGCATATGATAAACAAACCGCCCTGTAGGCTAGCAACTACTGCTATACTACAGGGCGGTTATATTTTACCACTCCGAAGAACTCAAGACCATATAAGATTTCAAGGCTCTATATCACAAACTATGCTGTTTTCAAGCTTTCATCACGAATCATAAAACTAACCGCACTGGCAAACAAGCAGACGACCACATCTAGACACCACACCACCGTATAAGTACCCGTGGCATCAACAAAGATACCACCAATCCAAGCACTCAAGAAGGCACCAATTTGATGGCACAGGAATAAGAAACCTAATAATGTGGCAATCCATTTCCAACGGAATATTTGCTGCATCAAACCCGACGTAGGTGACACAGTAGCATCGCCTGTCATACCAAGGCCAAAACTAAATAGGACGGCAGTTACAAATGTTTTAGGCATCACGAATAGATATAGCAATACCCATATTCCACGGAATCCATAGTAAAATCCTAACAATTTGCCCTTATCACAATAATTACTCAATAGGCCTGACAACAAGGCCCCAGCAATGGTAGCAATGCCATACACCGCAAAGGCCAATTGCATGATGGCTATGACAAAGCTGACCGTACCGTAGCTCTGCCCACTGTGATTTACAATAGGCATCAATAAAATACCGATATCACCACGCAAGCCTGCGCTGACACCATATTACCGCCCGGCCATGGCAATGAGCAAGATCCACCATTTAGAAAACTGTGGCGATATATTTTGTTTACTTAGAATGTTTTCGCTCATCGTGCAATACCTAACTCGCAAAATACGTCATCAGGTAGTTCTAGGAACGGAATAACTGTTTCAGGATGATCTGGATGGTCATTGATAAATTTTTCCATCCAAATCATGTTATACCACGTATTAAATTTATAACCACATTTCACAAACTCGCCCACCAAACGATAACCTAAATACTCATGAAATTGCACGCTATTTTTTGTTAAATACGCATCCTCTTCAATGGGATACCCAATACAAGCGTTTAAATTAATAATATGTTGTGCTCGACTAATCTCCTCAATTAAACTATATAATTTTTTACCGAGCCCCATCTTTTGTAAATCATGTTGCAAATAAATCGTCGTCTCCACTGCCCAATCATAAGCACTACGAGGCTTAAAATACTCCGTATAAGCATAGCCCACAATCTTACCATTAAGCTCTGCCACAATGTACGGGAACCGCTGTAATGTATGACGAATTCGTCCCTGAAACTCCTCAACCTTTGGTACATCATACTCAAACGTTATGGCCGTCTCATTTACATAATATGCATATATATCTAATAACGCCTGTGCATCATCTACTGACGCCACGCGAAATGTTACATTATCCAATGAAATTTGACTCATATCCTCACTCCTTCATAATATACACCCAATAGTACATTCTATACACACATTTGTCTATAGCAATTTCCTCATTGTGAAAGCAGAATAGCAATAAATTCCTGTACCTAAATTATCCCCCATTCTTCACCGCCATTTAAACAGCCCCTATCATTGATGCTATATCCTACATACACTTAAATCAATCGACCAATTCTTCGTTCGCCATTTAGACAGCCTCTACCCTAGATGCGACTGGTGCATTCCCATTTGTCTCCCCTCTAATGAATCTACTTTATAGGCAGCTACAGAGACATTGACCGAATCCTTTTGAAACGCCTATTCAGATAAAACTCTGCGGAAAGAAGAAGAAACTAAATAATCTCTACACAACCGTTTTATCTCAATGTAAGTAAAAAATACCCGCTATATGCCTACGTAGCGACTTAACGCCTTAGCGTTCGGAGCCTAGTAGGTATATAGCGGGTATATTAGTTATTTAGTTTCTTCTTCATCCACTACAGTTGCTTCTGCTACTGGAGTTTCAATAGATTCTGGAACAATGATTCCAGCTGCCTCTAAAGCAGATTTATTATCATCTGTTGCATTTGGATCTTTACTTGTACCATATTTGTACAAGTTTTCCACTGCTACATGATCGATAGTTTCTTCTTCTAACAAGGCATTTGCCATATTGTGCAAGAATTGTTCATTTTCAGCAAGCATGTTCATAACATCGTTATACGCAGAGGCTACTAAATTATGTACTTCTTCATCAATCTTAGCTGCTACAGTTTCACTGTAGTTACGTTCATGACCGAGGCTACGACCCAAGAATACTTGTTCTTGATGTTCCCCAAGCACGATAGGACCAAGCGTATCACTCATACCCCATTGTGTAATCATGGTACGAGCAATATTGGTTACCGTTTGTAAATCACCAGACGCACCGTTACTGATTTCTTTCAAAATCAACGCTTCTGCACAACGGCCACCCAAGGCTACACGAATACGTGCTAACAATTGAGATTTTGTTGCGTAATTTTGCTCCTCTGTTGGAAGCATCATAGTGTAACCACCAGCGCCACCACGAGGGATAATTGTTACTTTGTGAACTGGATCTGCATCAGGAAGCAAATGCGCTACGATAGCATGACCAGATTCATGGTAAGCTGTCAAACGACGTTCTTTATCGCTAACAATATGACTACGACGTTCTGGGCCCATGCTAACTTTTTCACTAGCTTCTTCTACTTCTGCCATAGTAATAATTTTTTTGTTATTACGGGCAGCGAGCAAGGCAGCTTCGTTCAATAAGTTGTTCAAGTCAGCACCAGTGAAGCCTGGAGTCTTTTTAGCGATGGTTTTCAAGTCTACGTCTTCCGCCAATGGTTTGTTGCGAGCGTGAACTTTCAAAATAGCCTCACGACCACGAAGGTCAGGACGGCCAACGATAACCTGACGGTCAAAACGACCTGGACGCAATAACGCTGGGTCCAAGATGTCAGGACGGTTTGTTGCGGCAATAGTGATGATACCTTCGTTAGCACCGAAGCCATCCATTTCAACGAGCAATTGGTTCAATGTTTGTTCACGTTCATCATGACCGCCACCAAGACCAGCACCACGTTGACGACCTACCGCATCGATTTCGTCGATGAAGATGATACAAGGCGCATTCTTTTTCGCTTGACCAAAGAGGTCACGCACACGAGAAGCACCGACACCAACGAACATTTCTACGAAGTCAGAACCGGAAATTGTGAAGAATGGAACACCTGCTTCACCAGCAACGGCCTTCGCCAATAAAGTTTTACCAGTACCTGGAGGTCCAGATAGTAGAACACCTTTTGGAATTTTAGCACCGATAGCTGTGAATTTAGATGGATCCTTCAAGAAGTCTACCACCTCTTCTAATTCTTGTTTTGCTTCTTCTGCACCAGCTACATCATTGAATGTAACCTTAATGTTGTCTTCACCGAGCAATTTTGCTTTGCTTTTACCAAAGTTCATGACACGACCGCCACCACCTTGGGTTTGTTGCATGATGAAGAACCAGAATACTACCAAAATTACGATTGGTAATAAGGAAGTAAGAAGCGTCATCCACCAAGATGGAGATGCTGGAGGAGCCGCTGTGATTTCAACGCCATTATCTTGTAATATTTTAATTAAGGAATCATCCTTTGGCGCATAGGAACTGAATGCCGTTCCGTTTTTCAATGTACCAACGATAGCGTGATCGTTCGTAATTGTTACTTTTTCAACTTTCTTTTGTTGTACCTGCTGAATAAATCCAGTGTAACTCATTTCAGACTTGGCAGTGCCTTGCGTAGAGAACGCGTCAATGGCAATGACAAAGGCTGCTATGATCAGTAAATACAGGAGTATATTTTTAGCAAATCGACCCAATGTATTACCCCTTTCATTTAAACTATTCTATTTCTCAAAATTCGATAAGTGCATCCAAATGTGAATGGACTTATCTATTATATCATAAATATTCAATTTATGCCTATCTATTTCATAAAATCCTATCATAGTACAAGGAAATGCCACTATATCATACTAGCATTCACATTTTCATAGGTCTTTACTATTCTTATGCTTGGTATACTTCTTCTTTCAAAATACCGATGTATTTCAATTGACGATATTTCTCTGCATAATCAAGACCATATCCAACCACGAAATAATCTGGCACTTCAAAACCAACGTAATCTACATGTACCGGCATTTTACGTCGTTCTGGTTTGTTCAGCAATGCCACCAAGCGAACGGATTTTGCTCCACGAGCTTTCAAATTATCTAATAAATAATGCAATGTTGTACCTGTATCCACGATATCCTCTACAACGAGCACATGTTTACCTTCCACGGAACGATCTAGGTCTTTCAAAATACGAACTACACCAGTACTTGTTGTGCCATCACCATAACTAGAGCAAGACATGAAATCTAGTTTAACGTCCATGTCTTCGCCGATAGCACGAGCAATATCTGCATAAAATACAACAGCACCTTTCAAAACACCAACCAGAACAACTTCTTGGTCTTTATAATCAACAGCAATCGCCGCCCCTAACTCTTGAACACGCGTTGCAATTTGTTCTTCAGATAATAAAATCTCTTTTACGTCGTTATGCATCATAACCTCCACAAAATTCATTTATCGAATGTTTTCCATATTTTCATATACACATATTGTATCACATTGAGCCACCATATGAATCCCTTTTATGGTGAAAGTTTTCGGTTCTCCTGTCTTCACAATATCCAATAATTGTTTAATGTGCGTCGCACTCAATGTGACATCTACATTAGTGAAAGCTTCCACCGCTGACCACACCTGTTGCAATACTTGTGTTTGCATGACAATCGATTCCTTACGCAGTTCCCTACGATTAATGCTGGCCAATAAGATGCCCTTATCATTGGTAATAATAGGTTCGCCTGGTCGCAATCGATCCGTAGTTGCTATATTCATGGCCATTTTATACTGTGCTATCGTGATTAAATCTTCATCACTATAGGTCACAACACGTTTTGCAACAGTCTTGGCTTGTTCCTCTAAATATGCATCTATATCACTCATACGCCCGCTAAATCCGCAGAGCGTTTCCACAATATTCGGATTAATAGCCTGCAATGCAGGCACCACCTGGTGACGAATATTATTGCGTGTGTACGTAATATCGTCATTGCTAGGATCCTCGAAAGGCACTATGTCATAAGTACCTAGATACTCCCTAATCTCCGCCTTTGTAACGTCTAGTAATGGTCGTACGATGGGCACTTCGTGATCATAATCTTGGTGTATAACATCCATACCAAGTAATCCCTTGAGGCCACTACCGCGAATGAGATGAGCCAATATAGTTTCCACCTGATCATCCTTATGATGGGCCACAGCGATATAATCGTAATCTTCTTCACCAGCAACAGATTGAAATTCTATATAACGAATATCTCTCCCCACCGTTTCTAAAGATTCTTGACGTTCTTTGGCTAGCGCGGGAATATCTACGGCACTACTAAAAAACGGAACCTTCCACTCCTTTGCCCATCGACGTACCCCCTCTAGCTCATCAGCGGATTCAGGGCGAATCATATGGTCGATAGTGATGATACCCAACTCCCAATCCATATGACGATGTTTTGCCACACCTTGAAGGGCTTTCACCAATGCAAGCGAATCAGCACCGCCAGAGCAGCCAATCAAAATACGAGAACCATCAGGAAACAGATTGTGTGATTTCAGCGTTTCTGATACGGTTCTATGAAATTGTTTTTGAATGTATTCCTTAGATTTGCTCATATTTCTTTGAATGTATTCCTTAGATTCAGTCATAGTAATTCTTGTTGCAATGCTTCCATACCGTCCTTGTCACTGACGAATACATGTGGTACCTCATAGGCATCCATGAAGGATGTCAAAATTTCAGCGCCCACCACGATGATATCTGCGCGTCCTGCTGGCAATCCGGGTACCTCTAGACGTTCCTCACGGGACATATAGCGAAGATCCATTACGAGCCCTTCCACGCGTTCCCGTGTCATTTTATGATGTTGCACCTTGGTACCATCATATTCTGTAAGGCCTAAATCAATGGCCGCCAATGTGGTAGCTGTCCCACCAATGGCAACGAACTCGTCAAATTCCCCCTTTATGGGCATAGGGTCCCACATAAATTGAGTTTCCTCCCACACGCGTTGTGGTCCATCTTCAGATATATGTTGAAAGCGCACTGCACCTACTGGATAAGATTTACTCCAATACACACCGTCCTTGGAACCCAAGGCAAGTTCTGTACTGCCCCCACCAATGTCGATAGTGGCATAATGTTTTCCTGATGGTAATTGGTCTACGAGAGCCCCTTTAAAGCCCCAAATGGCTTCTTCATCACCGCTCAAAATGGACCATTCCATAAGGCACACCTTAGCTGCTTCCACCATAAATTCTTGTCCATTAGGCGCTTCGCGCACAGCGCTTGTGGCAAAACCATGGACTGCGGTAGCTCCATAGGCCTCAATAACAGATTTAATCTCTCCTAATGCTGTCAATGATGCGCTGATGGATTCATCGCTTAACAAGCCTTCTGTAGTTCGTTTACCTAAACGTGTGGTCCATAATGTTTTTGGTTCATTGTGCCACTCTCCATTTGTGAAAGTCCCTAACAACAAACGAATGGAATTAGAGCCCATGTCTATAATGGCTAGTTTCGTACCGTTCTCTATATCTTTCATGATTACTCCTATCATATTAATCCTATTTCATTCTTTCATTATAATAAAAAAGATGATGCATTGCATCATCTCATTTATGTATTCAATTGTACTGCTCGTCACATTGCCATCTCAAACTAACAAAACAGAGCAATCATCACTAAAATTATTCGCGACGACCGCCTCGGCCACCACGTTTAGACTCTGTGTTGCGTTTCAAATCATGTAACCGTTCATCACTGTCCTTAAGGAACATTTTCATTTTTTCCTCAAAGGATGCAGAGCTTTGTTTATTGTTAGCGCGACGTGGGCGATCAGCGTATTCACGATTACCATTAGATTCACGACGCTCTTGTGGGCGGTCACCTTGTTCAAACTTGGGTCTATCACTATTAAATTTAGGTCTATCATTGCTAAATTTAGGACGATCACTCGGGAAAGACTTTGCAGAACGTTCACGAGGACGTTCTGATTGAGGCTTTGCTTGTGTTTGTTTAATAGACAAACCAATTTTATTACCCTCAATAGATAAAATTTTCACTTTCACAGGGTCCTGTACCTTAAGAACATCATTAATATCCTCTACGTAGCCGTGAGCCACCTCTGAAATGTGAACTAGACCTGTTTGTTTCTCCCCTAAATCAACAAACACTCCAAATTTCGTAATACCGGTTACTGTTCCGTCAAGAATGTTACCAACTTCGATTGCCATGTAGCCTCCTACAACTCATGTTACTGTGCTTATTATTAGAACATATAATAAACTATATTTGCCATTATATGTGGCATAAATGGCCATGTCAATGACAAACATCGTAAAAATTATGCCTATAAATTATGCCTATATTATGCCTATGTAATTTATAAAATATAGGCCTTTATCAGATACCCCATAGACTATAACCTAGTCTATTTTTACTTCACGTACGGAACTTCTCCCGGTTTTACCAACCCCAATTCATCACGTGCCACCTTTTCAATATTCGATGGATCCTGTAAACTTGCCTTTTCCTTTTCCAATTCTTCATTACGCTGTTGCAACTCTTGTAATTGTTGCTCAACGTGAGCCTTTTCTTGGTATAGTACGGCAAGGTTATAACCTTGTACCACTAAATAAAGTGCCATCAACCCAAACACAGCCCATTTTATGATAGTCAACCTTCGTTGGCGTTGTAATTGTTGTACTTTTTGCTGTCGATCTCGACGTTTTTCAGGCATGTATGTCACGCTCCAGTATGCCAGTGCTAAACTTTCACTAAAATCATAGGTCCACATGTAGTTTGTCTATACCTATGAAACCTATGAACGTTTATAAATTATACCATAAATCAGCTTATATGCTATAATAAATTTATTCAATTCTATGTAAATTTTGGACCTAATTTCATTTTCTACATTAGGCCCTCATATGTTGAGAAATCGGAGGTAATTCTATGTCTATTTCATTACGCAAGGTCGGCATTATCGGTACAGGGCACGTAGGCTCTCACGTAGCATTTTCTTTGGCATTACAAGGCGAAGTCAATCAATTATACATGATGGATATCGACACAAAAAAAGCACAAGCACAAGCGCTTGACGTAATGGATGCAGTCAGCTATCTACCACATCATGTAACGGCTACAGCTGGCCCTATTGAGGAATGTGGAGACTGCGATGTTCTCGTATTCAGTGCTGGTCCATTACCTGATTTTTATCAAGATCGTCTTGAAAGTCTCGGTAACACCGTTGAGGTATTAAAGGACGTTATCCCTCGCATCAAAGCATCTGGTTTCAATGGATTCATCATCAGTATTTCCAATCCTGCGGACGTGGTGGTAACCTACCTACGCGAACACCTTGATTATCCAGCTCACAAAATCATTTCCTCTGGTACAGCCCTTGATTCCGCTCGTTTCCAAAAGGAATTATCCACTCGCTTAAACGTAAACCGTCGTTCCCTATCGGCCTATTGCATGGGGGAACATGGCGGTAGCGCTATGATTCCATGGTCTCATGTGGCTGTGGGCGGCAAAAAATTAACAGAATTGCAAGAAGAAATGCCACATCGATTCCCTGAGCTTGATCATGCTAAGGTATTAGACGATGTTAAAATTGGCGGTTATGTAGTATTGGAAGGTAAAGGATCTACCGAATTTGGCATTGCTAGTGCTGTCACTGAATTAATCCGTGCCTACTTCCATGATGAAAAGAAAGTATTACCTTGCTCTTGCTACCTTGATGGTCAATATGGCGTAACCGGTATCTTCGCATCTGTACCTGCTATTATTGGCAAGGACGGTATCGAAGAAATCTTTGAATTACATTTAACTGATGAAGAATTAGAAGCATTCCAACATTCCTGTTCTGTGATTAAGGAACATGTGGAAAAAGCGAATCAAATGTAAATAAAGACAATTTTGCTTCTCCATAGCTCTTCATATATTAGAGGCATTGCTCCAGCTGTAAAGGAATTCCGTTCTTATAAATAATTTGCCGGTAGAGGGAATTAATGACGACAGAAACAGGAATGCCCAACTGACGTAATATTTCTTTAGCTTCTATTTTAACAGCATATTCAACACGAGCGCTTACTGTTGAGTCTTTCATGAAAACACCTTCTTCTTACTAATATTGTACGCTTTTGTAACGCAGTTTGCAGTACAGTTCGCAATACAAGTTATTTTTTCTGTAGTCAGATTAACATGCTCGATAAATATTCTAATCCCCATTACTATATCGGTCCATTTTCCACAATCATTTCATAATATCGGAACAATAGTTAGTCATTAGCGGAACAATGCACTCAATTGCTCGATTAAAAAGTTAACTATAAAAGCCTCGCAATCATAAGCGTTAACTTATATTGCGAGGCTTTCACAATGCAAAAACTCATCACGAGTTCAGGAGTAGCCTTCTTCTCTAATTTAACTGGTGTAGGATCTCCCCATTTTTTAGTATCGAAATTATATGTATAATTGACAACGTCCATTTGTGAATCTGGTTTTAGGAGCGGAATATCAATTCGTTTTATGGTAGTGACCGCAATTAAACCTGCTACCGTTAACCGTTGTAATAATTTTTTGTTCAACATACTATATTCCCTTCAAATACCATCTACTACTTTTTAGCAGCTTGGTAGGATTCATAGTCTTTCACAAAATCAGTAGCGCGATAAATTTTACCGTATTTTAATGCATAGGTGGAATCTTTATCGTAATTGGATACAGTCACTTCCTCTGGCATTTCCTCATCGAGGCCCCAACGCCATGGTTGATAAGACCATTGAAGCCAGTTCTAATAACTGCCATTCAATGGTCTTTTTTCGTATATTGGCCCATATGGTCCCACTTCTCTTTAAGTTGTAAAAATGTTACATACTGGAACATAAGATTTTTCCTATTTTACTCATAGCGAATCTTATGCCTCCTGTAGCTCCTGAGCACGTTGCCTTATCGATTGCCCTTGATAAGAAAATTCCGGCCATAATTCCGCCAATGGCTCAAGCACAAAATTTCGTTCCCAGAAATATGGATGTGGCACGATTAATTCAGGCGTATTAACTTGAAGTAATGCTCCACTTTCATCAAAAACCAATATGATATCCAAATCCAGCGTCCTAGGTCCCCAGTGCACCTTCCGATCCCGATTGGCCGCCTGTTCTAAGCCTTGCAACAGATGGAGCATATCTATTGGTTCGATGGTACTTTCACAACGGAACACACCATTGAGGAACACACCTTGATCAGTATTGCCCCACGGTTCTGTTTCCAGCAGTGTTGATGATATAACGGACATGACGCCGTCCACAGTTTGCAATGTATCAAGAGCTGTTTGAATGTACCCCTCACGTTTACCGAGATTAGAGCCTACGCTAATGTAATAGGTGTACATTAGAATTGGCCTCGTGTGGTAATAACCTCAACGTAGTCTAACATGCCTGCGATAGGCACGGACGGTTTTCGGACAGTAACGGATAACCCTACGATGCCCTTATAGTTATTCCACAATTCATCGGCAATTAAAGAGCCAAGTTTTTCTAACAAGTGACGAGGTTCCCCTGTCATCACGGCATTAACGGTATTATAGATTTCCACATAATTAATGGAATCCTCTAAATTATCGGTTTGGCCGGCCTTGGTTAAATCCGTTTTCACCTCAACGTCCACATAAAAACGTTGACCTTGGGATTGTTCGGATTCTAAATTACCATGATAGCCATAAAAGCCCATATTTTTAAGTACGATACGGTCCATTATTCACCTCGTAATAATCCATCAGCCACAGCTAGAGCACGTTTATGCATTTTCACATTGTGTACGCGCACCATATCAACACCTTGGAACACGCCAGTGATACAAGTAGCTACCGTTCCTTCGTCGCGTTCTTCTGGTGGTACATTACCAAGCATAGCACCAATAAAACGTTTACGGCTAGGCGCTAATAATACAGGGAATTCATGAGCTGTAATTTCACCCAATCGTTGCATAACCTCAATATTTTGAGCCTCTGTTTTGCCAAAACCAATGCCTGGATCGAGCCAAATATTTTGTGGCATAATGCCCGCTTTTAAAGCTTTGTCTACAGCGGTAAAGAAGAAGGCTTTCATGTCTTCAATGATATCGCCATAATCAGTGTCATTGCTATTATGCATGATAATCACAGGCACACGATGTTTCGCAGCGACGTCTGCCATATCGCGGTCATAATGAAGTCCCCATATATCATTTAATATATGGGCCCCTTTACTAAAGGCGTAGTCTGCCGTTTTAGCGTGGTATGTATCGATGGATACTGGTACAGTAGATGCCCCGAGAACTGGTTCAAGTAATGATTCCAATCGTTCGATTTCCTCCTCTGACGTGAGTGGTGTAAATCCTGGTCGAGTGGATTCTACCCCTAAATCGATGAGGTCCGCACCATCTACAATCATATCTTTCACATGTTGCACGGCAGCGTCCACGGAGTTGTATAAACCACCATCAGAAAATGAATCTGGTGTGCCATTTAAAATCCCCATGATTAATGTGCCGTCATGTAATTGTAGCTCTTTACCATCGTTCCATTTATAATGTCTGCGTTTGAACATCCGTCTGTATTCCTCCCATAAGGGCAATCGCTTCATCCCGAAGCGGGCCGCCTTCTTGTAATATGCCTCGACTCTCTATGGTAACCACTTGTGTACCTTGTTGCATTTCACCTTTTATCAACATGCACAATTGCGTTGCTTTCATGCGAATGAAAACGCCATCCGCCATCAAATCTTGTTCGATAGCATCCGCGATTTGACTCGTTAATCGTTCTTGTAATTGAGGTCGACGCGCCAAGACATTGACCACATCGCCAAATTTACTGAGCCCCACCACGCGACCTTCCTTTGGTTGGTAGACGATATCTACGGTGCCAAAAAACGGCAATAAATGGTGCTCGCACATAGAGTAAAAAGAAATATTCGTAACGGCCACTAGACCTATGTAATCTGTCGAGAATACCTCGCCCCAAATGTCTTTCGTATGTTGTTGTACACCCTGAAATAATTCTTCGTACATGGACGCCACGCGTTCCGGCGTTTTAGCCAGTTCCGGCGTCGTTGTATCGATTTGGAGGGCTTGTAAAAATGCAGCTATTGCTTCTTTGGCATCCCGATTCATGGTATCTAATGGCAATCTGTACGATTGCCATATGCTCCCTTCTTATACGATTTTCGTTGTCCAATCCTCGATGTTCCATACATCGGTTACCCAGTTTTCATAGAATTCTGGTTCATGGCTAACGACTATAATAGTCCCTTTAAATTCCTTAAGGGCTCTTGCTAATTCTTCTTTTGCATAAATGTCCAAGTGATTCGTCGGTTCGTCGAGCACGAGAACATTATATTTATTTTGCATCAATTTGCAGAGGCGTACCTTTGCATTTTCGCCCCCTGAAAGCACACGCATTTGTGACGTAATGTGATCATTGTTGAGACCACAACGCGCTAGTGCAGCACGCACTTCAGCATTCGTCATCGATGGGTAGGCTTCCCAAATATAATCTAGGGCCGTTACATTATTTTGAGGACTATCCTCTTGTTCAAAATAACCAACCTGCAGGTAATCGCCTTTTACGAGTTCACCGCTGACAGGTTTAATCAAACCAAGGATTGTTTTTAACAATGTGGTTTTCCCTAAACCATTAACACCACGAATGGCGATTTTTTTATTGCGTTCAATCTGAAAGTCCACTGGACGCGTTAAGGCTTCATCATAGCCTAGCTCCAAACCAAAGGCCTCTACAATAAAGCGACTTGGTGTGCGCCCTTCTTTAAAGCCAAAGGAAGGTTTGATATATTCCTTTGGTTTTTCCAAGACTTCCATTTTCTCCAAACGTTTAGCCCGAGAATTTGCCATACCACGTGTAGCTACACGCGCTTTATTACGTTGGATGAAATCCTCCATACGTTCAATTTCTTGTTGCTGACGTTCGTAAGCTTTCACAGCCTGCGCCTTTTGAACCTCGTAAGCCGCTTGGAATTGTTTATAATCCCCGGTGTAACGAGTAAGGACCGCTTGCTCGATATGGTAAATGACATTGACTACGGAATTAAGGAATTCCATGTCATGGGAAATCAAGATAAATGCATTTTCATAGTTTTGCAAATAATTTTGCAACCAATGAATATGTTCCACGTCCAAATAGTTTGTCGGTTCGTCCAATAATAGAATGGTCGGTTTTTGTAGCAATAGTTTTGTTAACAATACCTTTGTACGTTGACCACCACTGAGCTCTGTCACATCGCGGTCAAGACCGATATCCATAAGGCCTAAACCTGCTGCAGCGCGTTCGATGACCGCATCAATTTCATAGAAACCACGTTGCTCGAGGATTTCTTGCCATTCCCCTACTTGTTCGAGGAGTTTGTTCATTCTATCTTCGTCACAATCGCCCATTTCATCGTAGGCAGCCGTGATGTTTTGTTCCATTTCAAATAGATCATCAAAGGCTTGACGCAATGCATCACGAATGGTCATACCTTTTTCAAGCACAGAATGCTGATCCAAATAGCCCACCGTTACTTGGTAGGACCATTCAATTTTACCTTCATCAGGTGGCAATTTGCCGGTAATAATATTTAGGAATGTAGACTTGCCTTCGCCGTTGGCGCCAATCAAACCTACGTGCTCACCTTTGAGCAATCTAAAGGAGGCATCATCTAAAATTTGTCGAGCTCCAAATCCATGTGTCACATGGGATACTGTTAATACACTCATTATTTGTCTCCACTGGAATAAAAACCGTCTTGTGAAAGACGGCTCTTGAACGTTCTTATTTACCTATCTATTTTACATTGTTACACAGTGTATGTCAAAAATGTAGTATGTCAAAAATGTATGTCAAAAATCAGCCCTAGATTTTACAAAGTCTTCACCTAATGACAAGGCCATTTATAGCATACACGCGGGAACAGCAACACACAAACAGATTTACATCGTTTACATTATTTTGTATTAGTATTTACACAATAATGTGCAAAGCGTAATGCTGTAATGGCCATGATTTTAGCGCCCTTGATGGCCTGTTCAAATCCAAAGTCGGAACCCGCTGCACAGGCGAACTCTGGTGTGTGCGCCTCAAGACCGGAACCAATGCTCAATGTTGGTTGCGCCGTTGGAATTTCATAGGACACATTGCCCACATCCGTACTACCATCGGCTTCATCATCAGGTAACACACGTGGACGCTTGCCAAACTCCATCATAGTTTGTCCAAAGATTTGTAATAGTCTTGGATCTTGGCGCATATCTTTGAATAGAGGTTCATAGTGATGCATATCCACTGTTGCTTCATATTCATCCGCAATGCGTTGTGCCTCTTTCTTGATGGCTGGCAAAATAATGTTCTCTAAATCCTCTACGGTACCACCGCGCACAGTCATGCGCAATGTCGCTGTATCTGGCACCACATTAGGTGCCTCCCCAGCCTTTGTAAAGATTGTTCCTACGATAGCATGTGGTGGGAATGTTTTCTTTAATTCTTTCACAGCCTGATATAAATCCACGGCACAGTCCAATGCATTGATGCCGGAGTCCGTTAGAGACGCAATATGCGCAGAGCGGCCATGATACGTTACCTCAAGTGGATGCGTCGCCAAGGACGTGCCACCGATTTCATTATCTCCACCAGGATGAATGATGAGGGCTGCTTCATAGCCTTTAAAAAGACCTTCTTCCGCCATGTACACCTTGCCACCAATGGTTTCCTCTGCAGGACAACCAAAGAATGTAGTCTGCCAATTAGAACCTGCCACACAAGCGAATGCTACGGCTGCCCCCATGCTCATAAGGGCAATCAAATTGTGACCACAGCCATGACCGAGTCCTGGAAGAGCATCATACTCGCCTAAGAAAGCCATTTTATAGATTTCAGAGGCATCATCCATCTGTCCATCTACTGTACCTGTTGCAGTAATATCCGCTACGTCTGTTACAGTAATACCCTCTGCGGTAGAAACCTCACTTTGTGCACCAGCTGTATCCGCTAATGCAGTGTCAGCTTTCACCAAATGAATCCCCACCGCATCAGCACGCATGGCCGTTTTTAATTCTGGACAATCGGTTAATCCAATTTCCGTTTGGAATTGTTTGCTTTCAAAAAATTCATTAATTTTCGCAACCGCCTTGTACTCCTCTTGGCCCAACTCAGGATTTTCATGAAGGTATTTGGCAATGCCAATTAATTCCTGACGCATGGAGTCAATGATTTTACAAGCCTGTTGCTCGCGTTCAAATAATGTCATCATATCTCACAGTTCTATGTAAAAATGGTCTTTTCCCCCTATTACAATTCATCACATCACGATGACTGTAACAAACGCGCGGACATTTGCCCCATCGCATTATGTCATCATTTGCAATATGTCATCATTTGCAATATGGCGAAATCACCAATGTATTCGAAATATATCTAAAATGCACGTGCGCCCCTAATGGCAGCGCCTGATGTGGCGTGCCATGACCGGTCGGCACATAACACACGAAGGGCTCTGGCAAATGGTCAGGTCGATCCTGCTCCATGTACCGAAGAGCCTCATAACCAATATCATAATCGGCCTCGTCATCATCTCCTTCACAATCTGTGAAAGTCCCCAAGGCCAGTCCTTTGATATGAGACAGCATCCCACTCAACCGCAATTGTTGTAGCATGCGATCTAGTTTATATGGCGCTTCCCCCACATCCTCAAGAAATAAAATAGTGTCCTCGTAGCTATCGGGTTCAAATCCATAAGGTGTGCCC
Source organism: Negativicutes bacterium (assembly GCA_009929605.1). Classification (GTDB taxonomy): domain Bacteria; phylum Bacillota; class Negativicutes; order Veillonellales; family Veillonellaceae; genus Veillonella; species Veillonella absiana. The sequence continues at coordinate 22,214 of SAAC01000004.1, read as the reverse complement.
ATCAGCATGGAGAGCAGTGTCATATTACCGCCTCGCAAAATACCATCGCCGAGCTCAACGCCAATGGCGCCTCTCGGTGGTTCTGGTAATGGTTCTACAACCTGCAATTTCCCTTCGAGACACTCAAAGAGATGTTTAATATCCTCGTCGCGACCCTCTTTCCAATCTACGCCCATAGGACCATGATAGGTAACGAGACGACTGTAACGACCAATGGCCATGTGTAATGCCGTGCAATCACTGTATCCCACAAATGGCTTTCGAGCCTTGCGGATGCCCTCATAATCGAGTTGTTCCACATAGCGCATCGTGCCATAACCACCACGAAGAGCTATGACCGCATCACAAGTATCATTTGTCATGAACTCATTAAATTCAGCGGCTTGCTCGTCTGGTTCACCACCATAGAGGCCCTTAGACGTACAGGATGATGCAAATACGGCCTTATATCCACAGTCATGAGCCACATGTTCTATGTGCTTTATATCTTCTGAACTACTGCTAGCCGGCGCTAGAAATCCTAGTGTCATGCCTTTTTGTAGCTTCTTGGGTAATACCCATTCCATAATTAATCCTCATGTATTTATTCCACGCGGTAGGCTTTCTTGAAATCAATCAAACCTAGCGCCGTCCAATAGAAGTCCTTAATCTTGCCATTCGATACATACGGTTGTGTTGTATAGTAAATTGGCATCACAAGGCCTTCGTCAAACATCATTTGTTCCGCATCGTGCATATATTGATTTCGTAATGATCCATCCTGTGTGGAACGAACTTTATTAATCAAGTCATTGTACGCATCATTGTGGAACTGTGCATCATTATCTGATGCGGAGAATACCTCTAGGAAATTTTGTGGGTCCCCAAAGTCCGCAATCCAGGACGCACGGGCCACCTGATATCTCCCTTCCTCACGGCTCGCCAAGAATACTTTGGATTCTTGGTTTTGCAATGATACATTGACACCAAAGGCCTTGGCCCACGTCGCCTGTACGGCTTCGGCAATGGCCTTATGCATTTCATTGGTATTATACAAAATCGATACTTGTGGCAAAGGATGATGTTCATCATAACCGGCTTCCTTCAGGAGTGCCTTCGCTGCCTCTAGATTTTCAGTCACCAATGGACCACCTTCAGCGCGGAAATCCTTCCCTGTAGCAGGATTCAACATCCCTGGTGGTACAAAGGCAAAGGCTGGAATTTTTCCGCCATGCACCACATTATCTACGATGGCCTTGCGATCAATAACCATAGCAAAGGCCTTGCGCACGCGAGCATCCGTAAATGGCTCCGCCGTCACGTTAAACACATAATAATAGGTACCAAGCATAGGACCAATTTGTAATAGACCTTCCTTTTCCAATCGATGTTGGTCCGGCACAGGTGGTTCCACCATCATGTCCGCTTCGCCCCCTTCAACGAGGGTGAGGCGCGTGCTTTGGGATTCACTAATAGGCCAGTTCATCACATCTGTCACGACAGAGTTAGCATCCCAATAATTTTCATTCTTTGCGAAATTAATGTACCCATTATGGCGCCATTCCGTTACTTTATAGGGTCCGTTGCCGACAATGGTTTCCCCTTTGGAGGCCCAGTATTGATGTGTTTTCGCTACCTGTTCGTTCACAGGATAGAACGCGTGGAAGGCCAATAATTTCAAGAAATACGGTGTTGGTTGTTCTAGGGTAACCACTAATGTGCTATCATCAACGGCCTTCACTCCTACGTCATCAGCTTTAGCCTCGCCTGAATTATAGGCCTCCCCATTCTTGATTGGATATAACATGTACGACGTGCCTGCATCCTCATTAGGGTCCAAGGCGCGCTTCCAAGCATATTCAAAATCCTTCGCTGTTAACACATCCCCATTGGACCATTTCATATGTGGTCGCATGTGGAATGTATACACCGTTCCATCTGGTGAAAGTTCCCACGACATAGCCGCTGCTGGTTGTGGTTCAACTTGCTCATCCAATCGAGTTAAACCTTCAAAGAGTTGCAATTGCACCGTGGACTCTGGTAATGTTTGCGACTTGGCAGGATCTAATGTAGACGGTTCTTGTTCCAATACATAGCGAATGACCTTGCTATCTTTAGAACTTTGCTGCTGCCCACAACCGGCTACTAATAGCAAAGTACTAGCCATCATTACTACCAATAGATTTCGCCATACATGACCACGTATAACGGACCCTGATGCGGTTGTTCCTGAGCATTTCTGTGTCCGTGCCAACTGGTCTCCTACCATTATATTTCGTAATTTACTTAATACACTCATGGCAATGCTTCCTCAATAAATTCCTTAATGGTTTTACCCATGGCAGCACCTAGCTCTTTTGCCGTATCATTTGGCACATCACTAATTAGGACGATAATACAGAAATCGCCACGCAAAGTCTGCAAAATACCACCATCGTGAATCACTTGATCCAAGGAACCTGTTTTATGATAAAACTTCACATGGTCTCCCCAATGGAATGGAATCACATCGCGATATTGTTGACGACCAAGAATATTCCACATTTCACTACCATAAAGGCTTTCATCGCGAAGATTATATATGTGTTGATACAATAACGCCAAATCGAGAGCAGAAATGGTATTTTCCCGTCTCTCTTGTTGTGCCTCAATATCCATCATCATGCGATTGATAGTCACATTGGATACGCCTAGTTTTTCTGCATGAGCATTAATATTTTCCATACCAAGGGCTTGAATCAAAATATTCGTAGCCCAATTGTCACTGAGTACCATCATGAGACGACAATACTCGAGATAGGTGAAACTATGTTTAGAACTAATTTCTTGCAATGCGCCTGCCCCTTCTACACGAGGCGTTTTGCTCAAGGAAATAGAATCAGCCAAATCGAGTTGACCTTCACGAGAGAGGTGGAATAAATACTCCATAATGAGGACTTTCACCATGCTCGCCCCTGTATGAATATGGGATTCATGACGGGCTGCAACGATGCGCATATCCTCGTCATCCGCCAATGTTGTTACTAAATAGGAAACCTTGCCTTGAGGCGCACGCTCATCAATGAGCGCCTGCAGCGCGTGTTCCAAGGATTTCCCAGCTAAAATGCGTTCCATATGAATTCTCCTATTCACAATGAAAACAAGCCACTTGTCGGCCATCTACGGTATTGAGCGTTGGCCGTTCAGTGAGGCAACGAGGCTCAACCTCAGGGCATCGCCCGCTAAATAAACAACCCTTAGGTGGGCTAATTGGATTTGGCGGTTCTCCTTCTAAAATTTGGCCAAATGGCATATGTGGTACAACCGGGCCATTCACCGCCAAGAGCGCCTTGGTATAGGGATGTAGCGGTCGTGCGTAAATCGTCTCAGCCGAACCCTCCTCCATCACAGCCCCGAGGTACATAACGGCCATGCGATGACTAATATATCGCACCATGTTCAAATCATGTGAAATGAACACGTATGACATGTGTTGATTCTGTTGTAATCGTTCCAAGAGCGTCATAATCTGCACTTGGATAGACACGTCCAGCGCTGAAATAGGCTCATCACAAATGATGCAACTGGGGTTCATAATGAGAGACCTAGCAATACCGATACGTTGACGCTGACCGCCACTGAATTCATGAGCGTAACGCTCGCCCTGTGTTGGTCCCATTCCCACTTGTGAAAGCACCTCATTTACGCGGTCACGACGTTCCGCTTGGGATAGGTTGGTATGTACCAATAAAGGTTCCTCTAACATAGTCCGCACCATCATGCGTGGGTTTAAGGATGCATAGGGATTCTGGAACACCATTTGCATAGTCTGTTGAATAATTTGTTTATCCCTGACAGGATTAATGACCTGTCCATTCATGGTAATAGTTCCCGAGGTAGGTTGGTGCAATCCCATCAATGTCATACCAAAGGTAGATTTACCACCGCCAGATTCGCCAACGATACCCAAGGTTTCGCCTTGATTCTGATAGAGGCTAACACCTTGCAGCGCATAGACCTGTTGTTTTTGACCCCAACTAGAACCAGCCGAGAAGGTTTTCACTAATTGATTGGTTTCCCATAAATAACTCATAGTGATGCCTCCTTTCTCGCAAGCCAGCACCGGTATACATGTTGCTGTACCTGTGGCTGTTCAATAACTTTTCCGCATTGCTGTTCGTATTGCTGCCCATCGCCTTCCAACTCATGTTGCACTTGACCAGACATTAACGGTTCTTCTTTGGCACAAATATTCATAGCATCTGGACACCGTGGGTGAAAGGCACAACCAGTTGGCAATACATACACATCTGGTGGTTGCCCTTCGATAGCCACGAGCTCGCCTCGTGCTTTTCCTTGTGGTAAAGACCGTAGTAAACCTTGTGTATAGGGATGAGACGGTTTAAGGAAAATATCCTCTACAGAACCTGATTCTACACATTGACCGGCATACATAACCATAACGCGGTCACAAAGTTGTGCTACCACACGAAGATTGTGGGAAATAAAGATAACACCGATTCCTTCTTCCTTCGCCAATTGTTGCAATAGTTTTAAAATTTGCACCTCTGTGGTCACATCAAGGGCCGTCGTCGGTTCATCGGCCAAGATTAATTTTGGTTTACCCGCTAACGCCATGGCGATGACTACGCGTTGACGCATGCCGCCACTTAATTCGTGAGGGTATTGTTTTAATCGTTTTTCTGGGGAAGAAATCCCCATTTTAGTTAATAAATCGATGGCTATAGCTCGTTTGTCGTAACTTTCACCATAGGCTGGCGTACGAGTGATGACCTCGTATAATTGAGTGCCGATAGATAAAATTGGATTCAATGCAGTCATAGGATCCTGAAACACCATGGCCACCGTACTGCTGCGAAGAGTATTCCAGTCGGATTCCGTATAATTGCGACAATCATGACCATCCACCATAAGCGTATCCGCCGTCACAACCGTATTTCGTAGGGGCAACAAACCCATAAGAGCATTGGCCGTTACAGATTTACCACAGCCGGACTCGCCAACGATGCCGAGTATTTCCCCAGCTCGAACGGTGAGAGAATTATGGCGCACCGCCTGTAATGGACCGCGGAATGTATCGATGGTGACACAGAGATTATCTACGTTAACAAGTACATCAGTATGTTCATTCATATGTTCCATACCACTCATATTCGGTTGCATCATGTTTGACGCAACTGATTCCGCATCACGATTAGCGTGCATATCTACATTCATCATGATTTGTCACCTCCCTTTGGATCGAGGGCGTTACGAAGTCCGTCCCCAAAGAAGGCGAATCCTAGCATGGTAATACTAATCGCTAAGGCTGGAAAAATCAATTGGAATGGATAGCTGCGCATACTATTGATGCCCTCTGCCGCTAAGACGCCCCAACTAGCCATCGGCGCACTCACGCCAAGGCCGATAAAGCTCAAGAAGGCCTCTGTAAAGATAGCCTCTGGAATGGCTAGTGTCATAGTGATAATGATAGGTCCCGCGCAATTAGGCAAAATGTGACGCCATAAAATACGCCATGAAGGAATACCCATGGATTGAGCGGCAATAACGTATTCTTCCTTCTTGATTTTGATGATTTGGCTACGCACAATACGAGCCATTGTGAGCCAGTAGGCAATGCCCAAGGCAATAAAGATAGACGTCAAGCCTGGTTCTAGGACCACCATCAATAAAATGACATATAGTAATAGTGGAATCCCGTAAAGAATGTCCACGATGCCCATCATAACGCGGTCTACCTTGCCACCGAAGAAGCCCGACACACCACCATAAATCACGCCAATCACTAAATTGATTAGGGCTGCCACAAAACCGATGGTTAAGGAAATACGTGCCCCATACATAACACGTGTATAGAGATCACGCCCCAATGTGTCGGTTCCAAACCAATGGGCACTGCTAGGGCCTTGGTTGGCCGCCATCAAATCTTGCTCCGCATAAGTATAGCTAGAAAACATAGGCCCTACGATAGCCAGGATAATCATAACAACGATAATCCCTAAGCCTACTAAGGCTAATTTATTTTGTTGCAATCGATACCATGCACTCGGTCTCGCCACATAGACGGACTCCGCCGAGGCATCAGTTCGTTGTAATGGTAAAAAATCTGTATTTTCCATTAATCCTTATCCTCCTGCATCGTCACCCGTGGATCAATCATTGGGTAAATCATATCTACTACCAAATTAAGTCCCACTACGAGAGCACTATAAAATACGGTAATCCCTAAAATCACCGTGTAATCACGATTGTAAATGGATGTAACAAAGTATTGGCCCAATCCTGGTATGGCAAAAATCGTTTCCACAATAAAACTACCGGTCAGCAATGCCGCCGCCAATGGTCCAATATAGGTAATAACCGGTAAAATCGCATTTCCTAGGGCATGCTTTAATAAAATTTCAGATTGGCTTAGGCCTTTTGCTCGAGCCGTTTTAATGTATTCTTGTTCAAACACATCCAGCAAACCACTACGTGTCAATCGCGCAATGAATGCCGTCGGTTGCGCCGCTAGTGTCAATACCGGTAATACCATATAGGACGGTCCCTTCCACAAAGCTACAGGGAACCAGTGGAAAGTAAATCCCAACCAATATACGAGCAATGCACCAATGATAAATGTAGGCACCGAAATTCCTAAGGTGTACTTAATGGTCACGAGATAATCAATCCAAGAATTAGGTCTCATGGCGCTGATGGCACCCGCTGTAATACCACCGATAATGGCCACTAGCAAGGCCCCAAAACCAAGTTGTGCCGACACGGGGAAGGATTCATCGATAATTTCATTGACGGAACGCCCCTCATATTTAAAGGACGGCCCCAAATCAAATTGCACGATGCGCCCCATATAATCCGTGTATTGTTTCCACAACGGATCGTTGAGATGATATTTTTCCTCAATGCTGGCTTTCACCTGAGGCGGTAATTTTTTCTCCGCCGTGAAAGGACCGCCTGGAATGGCGTGCATCAACAAAAATGTGATGGTAATAATAATCCATATGATAATTAATGAGCTACCTAAGCGCTGTAATATGTAACGACCCATAGTCATCCTCTTTTCTATTAGTATGTATATAGATACACCTTATTTTATCATGCTTTGCCTAATGATACAGTTATTTAGCGCATGTATACATAAAAACATATACATTTTATACATTCGTTGTAAAAAAGGGTTTTCTCTAACTTCTCAAGTTTATAAATGTAAAACTTTGAATATTTCACTTATAATGTGACCTTCTGTATTTACACACCATGCCCTATGAATTATAATAAAACTAATGTTTATTAGGAGGTAATCCATGAATACTGTGCCACGCGTATTAACTATACAAGATATGAGCTCCATCGGTCGTTGCTCACTGACCGTGATGCTCCCGATTTTAAGTGCTCTCAAAACACAAGCAGTGCCATTAGCCACTGCAGTGCTCAGCAACCATTTAGAATATCCTTACCACGAACTCGTCGACTTGTCCGACCATCTCAAAGATTTTATGGATTGTTGGGAAAAAAATCACGTTGACTTCCAAGCTATCGTGAGCGGATTTTTAGCAACACCAGAACAAATACATCTCGTTGAGGAGGCTATTGCACGATTTGGCAAGGAAAACCAAATGGTCATCGTCGATCCAGCTATGGCGGATGATGGCCACCTCTATTCCATCTATACACCAACCATGGTAGATGCTATGCGTCAACTCATTTCCCATGCCCACATTTTAAAACCCAACTATACTGAGGCCTGCTTTCTCCTAGATATCTCCTTCTCCACTGATCCAATCAGCGACGATGAACTAAAACGCCGTTGTCGTTTACTACACGATATGGGACCAGACATGGTCATTATGACAAGCGTACCATCAGAAACGCATGCTGTTGTGGCCGTGTACGACGGCATTCATGATGATTTACAAAAATTATCTATTCCCCTTGTACCTGTGAAAGCCACCGGCACAGGAGATATTTTTACATCCGTCCTCGCTGGCTGTGTCATGCGCGGCTACACACCATATGAAGCAGCTCGTATTGCCATGACATTTACAACGCATTCCATTCAAGCTACCGTAGACAATATCAAAAGCATGCAACACGGCATCGCCTTTGAATTAATGTTACCAGAATTAATTAGTTTACCAAATCCAGAGCGTACCTAATTAATGGAGTAGCCCTAACTTATACTATTCAACATATTGTACAAGACATATAGCGCTACAATGATGAAAGTCCCCATACAGATTATGTATGGGGGCTTTCATCGTAAAACTCGATGAAAATCGGCCAAATTGTACAGAATTTACTCATTTATGTTATACTGATAGAATGTATTGGACTGTTTGTATATGACACGTAATATTCGGGAGTATATATGGTTATCGTTTACGCCATAGGCCGTGCATTAGTAATCGGTTTTATTGGTATGTTTATTGCCTATCAAGGACGACAATTAAATATCCCTATTTTTAATTTACAGGGACGCATAAATCGAGTGCAGTTCATCATTGGCTATATGGGACTGATGATTGTATTTCATATACTAGGTAGTTTCTATCAAAATATGATTAATATCATCGTTACATTACCTGCCTATTGGGGGCTCAGACTCTTTATTGGACTTTGCCAAGCATTAATTTTTCCATTGCTCTGTACAGTACTCGCAAGACGACTACAGGATTTAAATGCCCCCGCCTTACCAGCATTAATTTGGCCGTTTTTCATTACCTTTGTGTATACCTATAATGCATTGCCTTCTACATCGATTACCTTGCATAGTATTTTAGCATTTGTGGCTTTTCTATTAATGATTCTACCAGGTGATAAAAGAAAAAATAAATTTAGATTGCCCCCAGAATCTATTAGACGTAAACAAAGACGGGATAAAGAAAATTTAGCCCACCGTAAAGCTGCTATTTCTAAAAACAAATAAATTTGTACTATGTTGATTCAGTCCCACGACGGAGCTACAACATAATATACGAGTTATAAAAAAACCTTGCTATTCATCTGAGTAGCAAGGTTTTTTACTATATTTAGATTTCCATTTCATTAATGTATATAGATGCAATAGTTAGTCTTTATTTATCTCACCAACAGCATCCATTCAAATAATGTACAGCCAATATAGGCGATGATAAATTTTACCTTTTGTTTTCTGTCCCGGTCATCATCAGCCAATTTGAGGCGTTGCACAAGAAATCGCTTATCACGAATTTGTAATAACAAATTTTTAATACGTTCTTGGCTTTCAACAGCCTCTGTCATTTCACAATCCGTTGTCAATGATGCTTGATATGTGAAAATACGACGATGAAGCTTACGCATTTGTATTTTAATATTGTTGTGCACAAATGCACTTTGCCAATGTTTTCGCGAATCAAAGTACATATAAATGTATCGCGGAATATTCATCACCAAGAAGGAAATGACAAAAATCCCCAGTGAAATCAAAAAGTACGTGGAGAATGAGAAGTCTAGCGTTTCCGTTGGCAAATAGTGATGCAAAATGAGGAATGTAATCCACACCCCCATTGGCAACAACAACACTGCTGCAATATCAATAGAACGTAACCAGCTCGTTTTTGTGGGCACATCAGGCGCCACAAAAGTATCCACTTCATCATGGAAGGAATAATAGTCCAATTGCAGTATGGACTGACTCGTTTTAGGGTTAGCCAGTAATACTGGACCTTTACTCCCCACTTCACGTTCTGGGAACGGAATCATTTTCTTCAAACTCGTATCTTTATTGAGATCAAACTGGATAATACCATTCTTCTCAAAACGAAGTGTTGATCCATTCTCACCGAGCTCAATAGGATTGAAGAATACCCCAAATAAATTGAGACTCCAATTACCGATGAGATGAAGAATAGAGTTTAAAATAAATCCGCCTGTATCTATATTATTGGTATCTAATTTAATGGCAAATGATGATGTATAATCATCAAACCACAAGTCTTCAATTGTATACTCCACATTAATCACATTCCCCCATTTCGAAATAATGGATAAGAACACATGATTATTTGGCTCAAATTCAAAGGTCACGGAATAAAAGAACCAGTGCTTACGAATGCTAGCACGAAGGATGCGATTGATCACATCTTCTTCTATGGTCAGTACTTGATGATCGAACAATTCACGCTGTACAGGCACATCGTCCCTAACTACGGGTGTATTTTGTTCGACTGTATGATCCTGAGAATTTTCACCATCAGTCAGTAACGACTTGAGATTGGCGAAAAATGTATTCATAGCCCCTCCAGGGTTAATATGTCCTATAACATATGGATTATACCACATTTTGCTATATCTTAGAATACACTCGCTCTAAATTCGAGCCATGGACAAGCAACAATATTCCCAGAACTTACCACGTAATGCAATGAGTTCTTCATATGTGCCAGATTCTATAATTTGCCCCTGTTCCATAAATACGATACGATCCATTTGGTCAATACCTTCCAAATGATGTGTAATATAAATGGCTGTATGACCTTTGATGAAAGTCATTAATTTGCGATGAATGTCATTACGAGTCACCTGATCAAGGCCTTCTAATGGTTCATCAAGCAATAGTACTGGGCTTTGACGTAAATACATACGAGCTAAAGCGATACGCTGACGTTCCCCTCCGCTAAGGCCCATTCCACCAGCACCAACGACAGTCTGCAATCCATTGGGTAATCGATTGACAAGCGTTGTTAATGATGCCCATTCAATAGCATCGCGTAATACGGACTCCTCTACATAGGGATTCGCTAAACGTATATTTTCCTCTACCGTAGCATGGAAAATATACGTATCTTGAGAAATAACACTAATTTGACTTCGCCAAGACTCAATATCATAGTCTTTTAAATCATGGTTATTCACCCGAATAGAACCTTCATAGTCATAAAATCGTTCTAGAATATTGATAAGCGTTGTTTTACCCGAACCGCTAGCACCAACGATAGCTACAGACTCCCCAGACTTGATAGTCATAGATAAATCATTATAAACCTTTGTATCATCATAGCCAAAGGATAGATGATCTAACACAATATCATCTATAGCTTGCACCCCGCTATCTATCAGTAAAGGATTCGTCGCCTCTACTACAGCTGGTCTAGATGTACCTAACGTATGCAACCGATTTACTGCTACGGCGCTCTCATAACCATGATGCAAGGCTATAGTCATTGGCTGTAATACTTCAAACCAAGCCTGTACACCGATAGCAGCCACAGCTACATACACGCTAGCCCACGTACCTTCAAGGACACCTGCTGCCACTATAGCAGTAATAATCATAGTCACTTGAACGAGACCCATAAAAGAGATATTTCCCTGATTTGTGCCCTCACTAATTCTATGTTTTGCATCCTCAGCTACTTGAAAGGCCTTTGTAATACTTTCATAAGCATGCTGACGTTGACCGTAGGCAATAATATCCCCCAATCCATCAAGCATATCCGTAATCTCCCGCTTTACCTGCCCTTGTACAGTTGCTACAGTAACTAAGGATTTTTTGTTAAATTGATACACATAGATAGGAATCAAAATTGCGCCTATAACAAATGCAGCTAATACAATCCAAATCAAGGTTGTCGAAATATATCCTACGCCCATCATGACAAAAATTGTCAATACAACGGCTGCCATAGGTGGAATTAATACACGTAAATAGAAAAACTGTAAGACTTCGATATCTGACATAATACGACCAAGCAAGTCACCTGCACCAAATCGTTTAAATATGGCAGGACCTAAAGGCTCTAAATGCTCGTAGAACCATACACGAAGTCCATATAACCCTTGAAATGCCATATGATGTGATGTATATCGTTCAAAATAACGACATACGGCACGACTAATGCCAAAGAATCGAACCCCTACGATGGAGATGCTGAGGTAGTGAATGCCAGGATGTAATGCGGCACTGGCCAATAACCAGGAAGATGTACTTAATAAACCTACGTTCATAAATACAGTAAGGAAGGAGAAAATAAAGGCTAATACTAAAGACCATTTAGCCGGACTTAGTACGGAGAATAAGAGACCTAATTTTCCCATAAAAGAGGACTGCTTAGAAACCGTATCTACAACTGGTTTTACACTTATAGGATAGGACGTTACTGTATTAGGCCTGCTATTAGCAAGAGAGTTCGTATTAAGAGAGCCCTTTACTACAGATTGACGTTCCACAGTATCCTGCTTTTCTGTCATATCCTCTACAAATCGTCCTGTACCGGCCTTAATCAATTCATAGAAATACCCGTGTTTACCAATAAGCTCATCGTAAGTTCCAGATTCTTCTACTCTCCCTTGACGCAAAACATATAGTGTATTAGCCCAGGACATAGTTTGTAAGCGATGTCCAATGAGTAATACCAATTTACCTGTCATTAAACGCTGTAATGCCCGAGAAATCGACTCTTCCGTTTTTACATCTAAGTGGGCTGTTACTTCATCAAGGATAAGAACCGAACCTTTCCTGAGAAAAGCACGAGCTAAAGCAATCCGTTGTTTTTCCCCACCACTGAGACCTAATCCACCTTCGCCAACTTCAAAATCAAATTGTCCATCCTTAGATTGGATAAGGTCATAAATTTCAGCAGCTTTACAAGCCTCAATAAGGTCCTCATCGGATACAGTAAGGCCAAACGTAATAGCTTCACGTAAAGTTCCTTTAAAAATATGTGGTCGTTGAGATACGTACACAAGTTGTTCACGCCACCACTCCATGGATATATCACAAAGATCTACTCCATTGACAAACAAAGTATGTCTCTCTGGCTTTAGGAAACCAGCTAAGAGATGGGCTAACGTAGTTTTACCAGCACCACTTTCACCGACAAGCATCACACGCTCTGCATTCGTAAGAGAAATAGTAATGTCAGAAACACCATTGTGACTATGGGGATACGTGTATGATAACTCTTTATATTCGATACTATGTATAGGATCCGCTAGTTCGATGGAACCACCTTCGTGCAATTGCCCTGGGCTCTGCAAAAATTCATCAATTTTAAGTAATGAACTCTGCCCTGCCATGCCCGTATGGAAGGCAGCACCTAATTGTCTAAATGGTGTATAGAACTCTGGTGCCAATAGCAAAATAAAGAAGGCTGGTAGAAATTCAATGCCTCGATAAAGCAAAGTTACCCCTAGATATACGGCGATTAGTGCAGTACTGATAGTACTCACCAATTCAAGCACTAGGGCTGACAAAAAGGCCACTCGTAGCACCCTTAATGTAGAATCCCTAAATTCTCCAGATAAACGGCCTATAACAGACGTTTGCTCTTTGGAACGACCAAACACCTTCAGAGTGGCTAAACCTTGTAGCATATCAAGGAAATGACCTGATAGGAAACTCATACGCTCCCACTGCTCTTGATTCATTTTCTCGGCTTGCTTGCCGATAAGTATCATAAAGAACGGAATAAGTGGTACCGTTAAGAGTAAAATAATACCAATCCAAGGTACAGAATCGATAATAGCAACCCCCATCACGAGAGGTATTATTGCAGCATATAATATTTGTGGAATGTAGCGAGCAATATATGCCTCTACTTGGTCTAGACCATCTGCAATTAGATGAATCATATCCCCATGGGATTCTCTATGTTGTAAGCCTTGGCTAAACATATGTATCAATACTTGATGACGTAGAGAAGCCTTCGTGGCATGCGCCAATTGATTGGCTACTTTTTCTTGTAAATAATGAAATATGAGGCGTAATATCACGAAAACAGCTAAGCCTATAATGTTATCTGTTTCAGATTCCAATGTAGCCTCATGGAATATAAAATTATTAATAAGGTTTGCAAAATACCAAGCTTGACCAACGATGGAAATACTCCCTAGTAAGCTAGTGAGTCCCAGCATAATAGTTTGAGATTTGCAGTTTTTTATTTCTTTAATTGCTAACCGATTCAGCATGTAAATCCTTTCAAATAAACTATAAAAAAGGCGTGCTCAATGAGCACGCCTAATTAATTGGATCATGCTAATCATGTGCCAATTAGTAATGTAGATCTTTTTCACTTACACGATGACGGAAAATCCAGTATGTCCAGATTTGGTAAACAAGTACAATTGGAACAAAGATACATGCTACCACAGTCATCAACAATAATGTATAAGGAGAAGAAGATGCATTCGTGATGGTTAAGTCCCAAGCAGGATTTAAACTAGAAACCATAATGCGTGGGAATAAACCAGCGAAGTATGCTACTGTTACCATAATAACAGTCAAAGAGCTAAATAGGAAACCCATTTTAGTATTACGAGTACGTGCTGCGCCCCAAGATACTAGGAAGAACACGATAGCTGCCGCAAAAGCTACAATTCCTAATGTACTATCAAATAAATCAGTATAGGCATAGGTTGCACCAACTAATGCTAATGCACCAACAGCAGTGGGAACACCTACAACTAAAGATGCTGCACGAGCACGTTCAGAAATTGGGCCACTTGTTTTAATAGAAGTAAATAAACCACCATGGTATGTAAATACCAATACAAAGGCTACACCACACAATAATGTGTAAGGGCTCAACAAGTCAAAGAATGTACCTACATATGTCATAGATTCATCAATTGGAGTACCTTGAATCAAGTTACCAACAGTTACACCCCATAATAAAGCAGGAATCAAAGAGCCGAAGAAAATACAGTAGTCAAAACCTTTTCTCCAAAGCAAATTTGGACTTTTACTACGGAACTCAAAAGATACACCACGAATAATTAATGCTGCAAGCATCAAGAATAGAGCCATGTAGAACCCGCTAAATAGTGTAGCGTATACATGTGGGAAAGATGCAAACATAGCACCACCAGCAGTGATCATCCACACTTCATTACCATCCCAAACTGGACCTAATGCATTAATCATTTGACGACGTTCAACGTCAGTTTTACCAATGAATGGTAACAAGATGCCTGTACCATAGTCAAAGCCTTCAAGCAAGAAGAATCCTGCGAACAGCACACATAATAGGATAAACCAGACAACATTAAGGTTATTAGTAATTAGTTCCATAATCTTGCCTCCTCTTTTTCTACTACATCGTGAGCATGATTACCTTCTGGACCTTTTTTAATATGCTCTACAGCTAAATAAATCGCTGCAATAGCGGCTACAACATATACCAATGTGAAACCAATGATTGTAGTCAAAATTTCAGGAGCAGTTACAGATTTAGATGCCCCATCAGCTGTTAATTGCAATCCATATACAAGCCATGGTTGGCGACCAGCTTCTGCTACATACCAGCCTGTGGAGTTAGCAAGATAAGGTAATGGTAACATCCAGAACATTGCTTTCAACATAGTTGGACTAGATGCCAAAGTACCTGTTTTAACTTTAAGCAATGCAAGTAATGCTACTAAAATCATAAGAGAACCAGCACCCACCATTACACGGAAGGACCAGAAAATAGAAGGTACGTCTGGTGTATAATTACCAGGACCATGTTCTGCTTCGTATTTTGCTTGTAGATTTTTAATTCCTTCTACTTTACCGCTAGTAAAGGAATCTTGAGTCAAGAAGGACAAGCCCCCTGGAATTTCAATTGCACTTGTATTTGTTTGTGCTTTTGTATCGATATTAGCCACCAAGGAGAATGGTGCTGGATCTTGAGTTTCCCACAATGCTTCGATAGCAGCCATTTTCATTGGTTGTACTTTTGTAATGTATTGACCTTGGAAATGACCAGCACCAGCCCCTAATATACCAGCAATGATTGTCACTACAATCCCCCATTTAGCGGATTTAGCATAAAAATCAGTGGCATTATTACGTAATAGGTGCCATGCACTAATAGCCATAATAACAACACCAGCTGTCATAGAGCCATTCAATACGATATGGCTGAATTGAGCTGGAAGGTAACCATTTTGAACAATCGTCAAAAAGTCTACCATCTCAGCACGGCCATTACGAATCACATAACTCACAGGATGTTGCATAAATGAACTAGCTACTAGAATCCAAAATGCAGATAAATTAGTGCCAAGAGCTGTTAATGTAGCAACAGTAGCATGTGCTTTTGAGGACAATTTATCCCAACCAAAAATCCATACGCCCATAAATGTAGATTCCAAGAAGAATGCTGTTAATGCTTCTAGAGCCAATGGGGCGCCAAAAATATCACCCATAAAACGAGAGTATTCTGCCCAGTTCATACCGAAATGGAATTCCTGTACGATACCAGTTACAACACCCATTGCAAAGTTAATAAGGAATAATTTCCCCCAAAACTTCGCCATTTTTTTGTACACTTCATTTTTTGTGGATACATATGTCCACTCTAAAATCGCTACAATCACAGTCATCCCTAATGTGAAAGGTACGAATAACCAGTGATAGATAGATGTTAGAGCAAACTGCAACCGAGCTAAGTCCACTGCTTCAAACATAATCGTCCTCCTTAAAACCCTAAATACAATACTTATTTTGTAGCAAATAAAAGTACAAGAAAGCCTCAAACGAGTGTTTATAGACTATTAGTGAAAATGGTATTATTGACAATTACAAACTGATGCTTCACCAGCAATTTCGACTTCCCGAGCAGCTAATTTATCAAAGGTTACTGCTTTTAAATCTTTCGTCAAATTATGCTGAATCTGGGCCATTACTTCATACACAGAGCAATGTCCACAGCAAGCTTTAGAGCAGCTATTCTGATCATACAAGCATCGTTTTAGATATGTATCACCTTCAATAGCTACAATTACATCAAACAATGTAATGTCTTCAGGCTTTTTGTTAAGTGAAAAGCCACCATCTACACCTCGATAGGACTTCATAATACCTGCAGCAATTAAACTTCTCATAATTTTTAATAAAAACCGTTCAGGTATTACTTGTTCTCTCGCGAGTACACCACCAGTTATTTTAGAGCCTTCTGGTAATACGGCCATATGCAACACCATGCGGAACGCATAGTCAGTCGCCTGATTCAATCTCATTACATCCCCTACCTCTCCTCTTAGGATACTTCTTTTGCTTAGTATTAGTATAAACTAAATAAAATAATACTGCAATTGTAATGTTTTAACTGCAATTGTAATGTTTTAAAGTTTTCACCAATTTACTAGCTTTATACACACTTTACAGGCATTAAAAATCATTCTTTTTACTATGAAAGAAAAAAATATAGAGTCCGCTTAAACACTATATTTAATCTCTTGAAAATAGAAGATTAAGTATAGCACGCGAACTCTATCGATGATGACAACAAACACTCATCAAAATATTTGTATTAATATTAGAAAATTACAGAACCAATCCAATATGTGCAAGCTGCTACCAAACCAGATAATGGAATGGTTACAAACCATGCCATAACCATAGAACGAGCAACACCCCAGTTAACAGCTTTCACTCGTTTAGAAGATCCTACCCCCATAATAGAACCACTCACAACGTGTGTTGTACTAACAGGCAAGTGTAAAAATGTAGCTGTAAAAATGGTAATAGCAGAGTTTAAATCAGCGGCAAAGCCATTGATAGTTTCCATTTTGAAGATTTTATTCCCCATTGTGGAAATAATACGCCACCCACCTGCAGCAGTACCAAGGGCCATAGCCATAGCACAGGAAATTTTAACCCATGTTGGTACATCAAGAGTGTCGATATAACCACCGCTTAACAAAGTCAATGTAATAATCCCCATAGCTTTTTGAGCATCATTAGACCCATGAGAGAAGGCCATTAACGTTGCAGATAAAACCTGCATCGTACGGAATCGATCATTCAAAGCTATCGGTGAAAATCTACCAAATAACAATAGCAAGACTTTCATAATAATGAACCCGCCCACCATTGCAATAATTGGGGAAATAACTAAAGATAGAAAAATCTTAATGATACCGGCCTCATTAAGTGCATCAAAGCCTACAGAGAAACCAACTGCACCAATAACGCCACCAATTAACGCATGAGAGGAAGAACTTGGAATGCCCCACCACCAGGTTAATAAATTCCATGCAATGGCACCAATTAAAGCAGCACAAATGACGCCACTGTCAATCATTTTGGCATCCATAACAAGGTCGCCACCAATTGTCTTGGCGACACCAGTACTAATCATCGCACCTAAAAAGTTTAGGACAGCCGTCATCATAACAGCCGTTTTAGGATTAATCGCTCTAGTAGAAACAGACGTTGCAATGGCATTAGCGGTGTCATGAAACCCATTGATATAATCAAACGCTAATGCTAAAAATACAACGGCCCAAACTAAATAATGATCAAGCATACTTTAACACAACCCGGCGGAATGTTCCCACCAAATCTTCGCAACCATCGATAACATCTTCCATAGCTGCCAAAATTTCCTTCCATTTGATAATCTCAATAGGATCAGAGCATTCTTTAAATAATTTTGCCATTTCTTCATGGTAAATTGTATCTGCTTCAGATTCCAATCGAATTACTTCATGAACACGTCCATCAACCTTAATATAGTTTTTCTTGAGACTATCCATATAAGAAATACATTTATTAATGTGTTTCAAACATTTTGCAACGATTTCCGCTAAACGTACAACACCTTCACTAGCTATTCCTACTTGATACATCAACATTTTATCTGCAATATCCTTTACAATGTCAATTGTATCGTCTAATTGCTCAATCAATAATTGAATATCTTCACGATCCATTGGCGTGATGAAAGTTTTACGCAAACGCTCTGCTATTTCATTCACTAATTCATCAGCACGTTTTTCTTTTACATCAATGTCCCTAAAACCTGCTGCTTTATCAAGCTCGCCTTTACAAACAGATAACAAAATTAAGCTTGCATCTTGACATAATTGTGCATGTTCTTCTAAAATGCCAAAGAATTTCTCTTCTTTCCCTTTTAGTTTGAAAGCCATGGAAACCTCCCGATAGAATTTGTCCCATCAATAAATCGTGACTATCTGTCACTGATATTCTCATTATAGCATAGAAAAAATAGATAGTCTTAGAGATTACATATAATTTTACAAACTAATGTTATCAGTTTTATATACTTTATCTATTTTTATCATTTGACATATTCAGTCCGTTTTACTTCGCTTTTACCTTATTTTGACAATACTAATATATTTACTTGGTTGCCTCTCTTACAAAATGAGCCATTTCAGGAATAATGAGTTTAGTCATAGCCAATGTCACTGCCCCTACAGATCCTGGTATGGCAAACAAAATAGTGTTACCATTTATCCCTGCTGTGGCCCGAGATGCAATAGCACGTGTACCAATATCTTCTGTATAGCTCAAGTATCTAAAAATTTCACCGAATCCAGGGATAGCTTTTTCAACTAAACTATCTACAGCTTCTATAGTCACATCTCGTTTAGCAATACCGGTACCTCCAGTACTAATAATAACGTCAATATCACCGTATTTTAACCACTTAATCATAGTCGACCGGATTTGATCATAATCATCGATTACAATACTTCGATCTACGACTATATGATTAGCTTCTTCAAGAAACTGAATAACCGTATTTCCCCCTTTATCAGTTTCCACCGTACGAGTATCAGATACAGTTAAGACACATACTCGTAAAGGTCTATCTTTAATTTCTTCTTGAGACATAACAACCTCGCTTTATTTTCAACACTATGTGGCCTAGCCACTCTATACTGTTATAAATTATTAGAATATATCCATTATATATCAAATTTATACAATAAAAATAGTCCCCATATACATGGTACTGTGCAAGTATCTAGCTCGCCATTAGGCAAACTAAATGTACCATGTATATAGGGACTATCTAAAGCTTAATATAATTCTATTATATAATGATTTAAAAAGATAATACGAAACACATATGGTTTCAATCAGTTATTTTAATGATGATAGTAACTTAACATAAACTCTATAAAGGTTCTCGTAGCCGCCGATTTAATCTGACTAGACTTATACATCATCCATGTGCGACGTAGCAAAGGTTTGCCATCTGCTTGTATCATGGGAATACACTCAAATTCTTCACCTTGTATCAGTGAATCTGGTAAAAAAGCGTATCCTAAGCCATTTAATACCAGCTCCTTACAAGCTTCCACTTTATCAACCTCAACACTAATGATAGGTGCAACATCATAATTTTCTTTCCACCATTGATTAAGTGTAGTAATCATAGAATTACTATCTTTATAGGCTACACGAGGCAAAGAGATAATATTTTCAAGAGATATGGGCTCCTTTGATAGTATATACATAGGTTCTTCAATAAGTAGTTTTTTATCATACTTCCAATCATAGTCACCGCGGACAAAACCTACATCACTACTATCTTCACTAACCAGACTTAAAATATGTTCACTAAGCCCCGTCCTAACTTTAAATTCTACATTTGGATATAATTCAAAAAACCCCTTTATAATTAAAGACAACTCATGTTTTGTAAACAATCCAGTAGTTGCCAATTGAATTGTTCCTTTAACATCAGTGCCAAAACCTTGGATAGTCTGTTCAATACTTCGTAATTTCTCTATCATCTCACGAGCACATTGAACAAGATATTCTCCCTCTTCGGTGAAAGTAACGCCCTGTTTACTCCGAACTATTACTTTCACGCCAAAACGTGCTTCTATATCGTGAATGCGGCTTGTCAATGAGGACTGAGAAATGAATAATTTTTTAGCAGCCCTTGTAATATTTTTCTCTTCATACAAGGTTAATAATATACTCCAATCTCTTTCATCCATAGTGATACCTCATTTGTAAATTTACTTATATTGTTTTATTATACACGATATTTCAACAACAAACGACCGCCATTAGTATTACCAATAGCGGTCGAAACTAGAATTCTATTCATATATTATAAGTCCAATTAGGTACTCTAAAATTTTAGAATAAAGGTACTAATTGAGATAAAAATACAAATCCATTATCTTTCAATATATCCCTCAAATGCCAAGTCACTCTAATGATTTCTGGTACATGCATACGTAGTCGCAAAATCCACCAGTGATCAAGACCTTCAAATATAGATAATCTATTTAAAGCAAATAAATTATCTCCAGGTTTAACCGTTCCTGGCGCCACTGTGAAAGCCATTAAATAGCCTGCATCTTTTGTACGTTGTTGTACTAGTTCATTATTAAATCCTTGTGGATAAGCAAGATATCGTATGGGACGCTGTAAAAGACTTTCTAAAACAGTTCTAGATTTAGCTAAATCGGCTTGTAATGTCATATCATCAAGATTGGTTAAGCGCTTATGTGAATACGTGTGAGCTTCTATATGAAATCCATTAGCATCCATTTCTTTTAATTGCTCCGCTGATAAAAAACGATCTGTGCCAATAGCATCACCAATCATAAACAACGTTGCTTGCATATGATATTCCTTTAATATAGGAAAGGCATTCGTATAATTGTCAGTATAACCGTCATCAAAAGTAATTAATACTGGTTTATCAGGCAAGGATTCATTATGAACTAAATAATTATATAACTCATCCATGGTTATACTAGTGTAACCATTATTTGCCAAATACTTCATATCATCACGAAAATCACTGGTAGTTACTACAAGTGAAGAATGGTTAATATCATTAACAGCATGATAATTCATCACAGGTACACCACCAATTTTATAATAGCTAGATATAGTCCAGCACCCAAGGAACACCACTATAAACGATAATACTACTGCAATTATAGCCGTTATAGTGAAAATACAACGGCGCTTTATTTTCTTATTTTTGACATCGCACTTTCGATAATTCAATTTATTATCATAACCAACATCATTTGAACTAAGCATACGAAAACACTCCCTATTTTGTGTCTATATTTAGTCACTAAGTTAAGATTCTTTATTACTAAAACATCTTAATTGAGAATATCATAGTGTGGCGATAAATACAAGAATATAGACGCAATGAGGTATACGGAATATGAAAGGATGAGATATTTTAGAGTAGGGCAAGCCTGGTCGAAGATGCAATGGTCCCATACATCTCATGGCTTCTCTGGTCCCTATTTCCCTGCTTACAGGCCGTTATAGTGAATATAATATAGATTATATAGCTACAAAATTGGCTGGAACGACACTAGAAGGATTGAAAGTGCCTACGGATTAGGCAAAAAAGAACGCCCACCCTATAAGGGTGAGCGTTCTTTTTCGCTTAATCAGCAGCTTCCTATCCTCCCAGGCCGTCGCCAGCCAAGTACTTTCGGCGTTTACGAGCTTAACTACTGTGTTCGAGATGGGAACAGGTGGAGCC
>SAAC01000108.1 GCA_009929605.1 Negativicutes bacterium | reverse complement strand
ATTTTGGTTATGCTCTTGCCGTATTACCTGGCGGTTTGTTAGCGGATAAAATTGGGTATCGTAAAACTATTATTGGCTCATTATTAGCCTTAGCTATTACGACCGCAGCGATGGGGATGATTACTGACTATACTATGGGTCTTGTTATTCGTTTCCTAATGGGGGCCGTATCTGGCCCGATTCAATCCTCTTGCTTGAGTGCATTAGGCCATAATTTCAGTATGAACCAGCGCGGTACAGCTGTGGGGATTTTCATGAGTTGTACATCCTTCGGTGTATTCACTGTTAATCTCTATGCACCAACTGTAGCTATGGAATTTGGATGGCGAGCAGCGTTCTTTGTAACTGCATTATTACCATTAATTGTTATGTTCGCATGTTTCTTTACGTTGAAAGCAAAACAAACAGTTGCTACTGTGTCTGATGCGGTGAATAAACTGAATGGTAATGGTAGTAGTCCTGCTGTAGGTGGTGCCGGCACTGCTAATGGCGTAGGCGAATTAACAGACCACGGTGTTGAAAGTGTCATGGATCATGGCGTTACACCAAATTCTATTGAACAAGCTGCGGAGGCAGCAAAACCAACGCTGTTAGAGAATTTAAAATATTTGTTCACTACACGTAATGTATTGTTATTAGCTGTAGCTGGTATGTTTGCAACAGGTACGACTTGGGGCGTTACAAACTGGGCAAACTTGTATATGGTTAAACAGCTAGGGGTTAGTGCGGTGTTTGCGGGTTCTGTTATGAGTTTGTATGGTTTTGCCGCATTTTTAGCGAAGCCGACAATTGGTATTATCTCTGATAATATTCCTGTGAAAAAGAATTATACAGCGGCGGCAGCATTGTTCTGTTTTAGCCCTGCATTATGGATCTTCGCTAATACAACGAATCCAAATATGCTGTATGTAACAGCACCAATTCTTGGGGTAGGTGCCTTCATGTACAGTGCTGTAACAAATGCGTTAATTGTACAATCTGCACCAGAACATTTACGTGCTACCACAGCGGGCTTTGTAAATACCTTTAACCAAATCGGTGCTATTACAGCACCTATGATTTTAGGCGGGATTTTGACAAGTACTGGCAGCTATCAAACAGCATTGATGAGCATTGCCGCATTCCCAATTTTGGGTGCATTGGCGTTGACGTTTGTGAAGCTTACAGGACAGGAAAAATAAAATTAATGGAATGTCTATTAGAAATATACATCTGTAAATTCCTTATTGACACCGTGAATTATTTTGACGTATAATAACTTCATTATCTTAATAATTAGCTATGAATGGGTATAAAGATATAATCATCTACTTACAGAGAGTTGCCGGTTGGTGCGAGGCAATAGAGGGATTATGTTGAAACTCTCCCGTGAGCTTTGCTAGCGAATACAGCAGTAGTTAGCAACGGTTGGACCGTTAACACTCAATGAGCCCCAACTAGGGTGGTACCGCGTTATGATTATAATGCCCCTTTGGATGACTGTGTGTCGTCCTGAGGGGCTTTTTTTATACACTATTTGAGTTCTTATAGTTCATAGATGTTTCTGAGAGTATCCATACCTATGTTTAGGTAGTTACTTTTACAAACAGGGGTATAAGACAGTCTATTCGTAAGAATGAAGCAGAAAGGATGAATAGATATGGATCAGAATCGCATTATATTTTTTGATACCACATTACGTGACGGGGAGCAAACACCAGGCGTAGCATTGCAAGTATCTGAAAAGGTTGAAATAGCACAAAATTTAGTTCGTCTCGGTGTAGACGTTATCGAGGCGGGGTTCCCAGCGGCGTCCCCAGGGGATTTTAAAGCAGTGCAAACTATCGCTCGCGAGGTAAAAGGCGCTACCATTTGTGGTTTGGCTCGGGCGAATATCAACGATATTCAAAAGGTAGCTGATGCATTGGCTGATGCAGAACGCAGCCGTTTGCATTGTTTCATTGCTACCAGCGACATTCATTTGGAATACAAATTGAAAATGACTCGTGCAGAGGCGATTGAAAAGGTGAAAGAAGTATTGGCATTTGCGAAAGGCAAATTCGACGAAATCGAATTCTCCGCAGAGGATGCATCTCGTACAGATATGGATTACCTTTGTGAAGTGTTTGGCGTAGCCATCGCAGGCGGTGCCACTACATTGAACGTGCCTGACACAGTGGGTTACATGACACCACAAGAATTCGCCGATAAAATTCGTTATATTAAAGAGCATACACCAGGTATCGAAAATGCTATCATTTCCGTTCATTGCCATGACGATTTAGGCCTTGCCAATGCGAATACATTAGCTGCATTACAAGCGGGTGCTCGTCAGGTAGAATGTACCATCAATGGTCTTGGTGAACGTGCTGGTAACGTAGGCATCGAAGAAGTAGTGATGTCCATTAAAACTCGCCATGATATTTATCCATTCGATGTGAATATTGATACAAAACGTTTTACTCGCACCAGCAAATTGGTGAGCCGTTTAACAGGCGTTGCAGTGCCACCAAATAAAGCTATTATTGGTGCTAACGCGTTTGCTCATGAATCTGGTATTCACCAACATGGTGTTTTAAACAATCCTGGTACCTATGAAATTATGACGCCAGAATCCGTGGGTGCTGAAAAATCTGCCATCGTATTGGGTAAACATTCTGGTAAACATGCCTTTGCAGATCATTTGGTAACATTGGGCTTTGTGTTTGATGATGAAAAAGTTACTGATTTGTTCACAAAATTCAAGGCTTTGGCAGACCGTAAAAAACAAGTATTTGATGATGATGTGATTGCTTTGGTGATGGATAATATTGATCGTAAACGTGCCATCGAGGTTATCCATCATCATTACCATTCTAATGAATTTGGTTACGCTTATGCGGATATTCGTTTGAGCACACCAGAGGGCATCAAAGAGGATGCTGCTGTAGGCGATGGTCCAGTGGATGCTTCTTTGAAAGCAGTAGAACGTGTTATCGAAATGCCAGTGAGCCTCAAGGATTACCAAATCCGTGCTATTACAGCGGGTAAGGATGCCCTTGGCGAGGCTACTGTGAAAGTAGAACATGAAGGTCGTATTTATCATGGTCGTGGTATTAGTACAGACATTATTACATCAAGTGTGAATGCATATATTAACGCGGTAAATTCCGTGTATCTAGCGAAAGAGCTAGAAGAGGAGGCAAAATAAAATGGGTATGACGATTACTGAAAAAAATATGGCTCGCCATGCAGGCCTAGAATCTGTAAAACCAGGCCAAATGATTGAATGTAAATTAGACGCAGTGCTTATGAATGATATTACATTTCCACCAGCTCTTCGGGAATTCAAAAAAATTGGGAAACCAGTTTTTGATAAAGAAAAAATCTATTTGATTCCTGACCATTTCACACCTAACAAAGACGTTGTGTCCGCTACACAATCCAAAGTTATGCGTGATTTCGTAAAAGAACAAAAAATCCCTCATTACTTTGAAACTGGTCGTGTAGGTATTGAACACGTTATCATCCCTGAAAAAGGCATGATTGCTCCTGGTGAAATGATTATCGGTGCTGACTCTCATACTTGTACATATGGTGCGTTGGGCGCCTTCGCTACTGGCGTTGGTTCCACTGATGCGGGCGTAGCTATGGCTGAAGGTAAAACTTGGTTCAAAGTGCCTGAGTCCATCAAAGTAGAATTAATCGGTAAACCTAATAAATGGGTAACTGGCAAAGATATCATCTTGGAATTAATCGGTCAAATCGGTGTTGACGGTGCTCGTT
Source organism: Negativicutes bacterium (assembly GCA_009929605.1). Classification (GTDB taxonomy): domain Bacteria; phylum Bacillota; class Negativicutes; order Veillonellales; family Veillonellaceae; genus Veillonella; species Veillonella absiana. The sequence continues at coordinate 152 of SAAC01000108.1, read as the reverse complement.
ACATGGCATTGGAATTTGCTGGTGATGGTGTTCAACATTTAACAATGGCTGATCGTTTAACAATCTGCAACATGGCTATCGAAGCGGGTGGTAAATGTGGCGTATTCCCTTACGATGCAGTAACTGAAGAATATGTGACTGGCCGTGTAAAA
>SAAC01000107.1 GCA_009929605.1 Negativicutes bacterium | reverse complement strand
AGTACAGAATGCAACGGCCTATGTGAAATCTGTAGCGAAGGATCGATGTGGGCATCATGATGCAGATGGTGTGGCTCATTGGATTGAGGAACATATATTATAAGAATTTAGGGAGAAAGAAGTATGGATACATTTCGTTTGCTCATTGTGACAGGTATGTCCGGAGCAGGAAAAACTCAAGTGTTACAAGCATTAGAAGATATGGGATACCTTTGTGTTGATAATATTCCTCCCGTATTAATTCCAAAATTGAGTGATATTTGTCGTCAAGGTGGAGACCGTACGAGTCGTGTGGCCCTTGTGGTGGACATTCGAGGCGGGGAATTTTTTGAGGCCTTGTCTGAATCATTAGATACGCTGAAAGAAATGAAGGTGCCTTATGAAATAGTCTTTATGGACGCAACGGACGAAACATTGATTCGTCGATATAAAGAAACACGCCGTAGTCATCCGTTGGCTCCAAGTGGTCGTATTACTACAGGTCTCAAAAAGGAACGAGAAATACTTGATTCCGTCCGCCATCGTGCCGACTACATTATCGATACGACGAACATGAAAACGTCCAAATTAAAGGACTATTTGAAAAAACGATTTACCCAAGTAGAATCTGGTAGGGGCATGTCCATAACGGTAGTTAGTTTTGGATTTAAATTCGGTATTCCTCTTGATAGCGATATGATGTGGGATGTTCGTTTCTTGCCAAACCCATTCTACATTCCAGAATTCCGAAATAAAACCGGTCGAGTGAAGGAAGTAAATGATTATATTCATTCCTTCGAGATTACGGACGAATTTAAGGAAAAATATTTTGATACCATTGATTTCCTCGTACCTAATTATGAAAAAGAAGGTAAAACACAATTTGTGGTGGCTGTAGGCTGTACTGGTGGCATGCACCGTTCTGTGGCTATGGCTGAGGCGTTATATGCACATTTGCTGGAAAAAGGATACCGTGTGTCCATTGAGCATCGTGATATGATGAAAAATAACGTAGAAGAAGACTATAATCCTCATGAAGTGGAAACGTCTCTTGCATAATAGACTGGAGTAATTATGACTCGAAAACGATGGTTCCGGTGGTTAATTCCGGGACTCAATATTAAGCGATGGCTCGCCCTCTTTTCCGTAGGGGTAGGGTTACTCATCATCGGTATTTCTTTGATGTTTAACTATCAATGGCTCGCTGTAGTGGAAGACTTTGTGCTTCAATATTCTTTTGAATTAACAGGTTTTTATAATTATAATATCCTCATTGGTACCGGCCTATTCTTGTTGGCCTTTGGTATTTTGCTGATGTTAATCGGCACTAGTAAGGTTATTAAAACGATTATTCGTGCTGTCTTACCTGTACAAAACAGTAAGGTGTCGGATATGATTTTCCAAAATATCCGTTTAGAAAAAGGACCTAAAATTGTCGTTATTGGTGGTGGAACAGGGCTCTCTAACTTATTGCGTGGGTTGAAGGTTCATACCAATAATTTGACGGCTATCGTAACAGTAGCTGATGATGGTGGATCTTCTGGACGTTTGCGGGAGGATTATCAAATGATTGCCCCTGGGGACTTGCGTAACTGTTTGGTGGCGCTAGCTGAACAAGAGGGCGTCATGGAGGATATTTTTAAATTCCGATTTGATGGTAATGGCGATTTAGCAGGTCATAGTTTTGGCAATTTGTTTATTACAGCCCTTACCCAAGTGCATGGTGGTGATGTGGAGGAGGCCCTCAAGGCCGCTAGTAATTTGCTCCGTGTACGTGGTCGTGTTATCCCATCCTCTACGGAATTAATTAAACTAGTAGCAGAATTGGCAGATGGCTCTATTATCGAGGGTGAAAGTAACATTCCTACCGCTAACAGCCCTATTAAACGCGTCTATAGTCAACCAGCTAATCCGAAACCGGAGGGCGCTGCATTACAAGCCATTGATGAGGCTGATGCTATCATTCTTGGCCCTGGTAGTTTGTATACTAGTATCATTCCAAACCTCTTAACCGATAAAATAGCGGAACATTTACGTGCCAGCAAGGCCAATAAAATTTACATTTGTAATGTCATGACGCAACCCGGTGAAACCGATGGATACAGCGTGGCGGATCACGTAGATGCGCTGCTTCGTCATGGCGGTGAAGGAATTGTGGATACTGTTCTTGTTAATGAAAGCGAACTCACACCAGCTATCATTGAAAATTACCGCAAGGTAGGATCCACACCAGTTGAAATTGACTCTGACCGATTGAAAGCTAAAAATATCCGCACTGTGAAGGCGAATCTTGTAGATAACAAAGATATTGCTATTCACAATCATGATCGCCTTGGTAAAGTCATCATGGATATTGTATATGCTATGAAATCAGATATGGAACCAAAGGTACTAGAATATTATTTACAACGTGATGATCATTAACAGAAAGGAGTCCCTATGTCCTTTGCAGAAGATGTGAAAAATGAGTTGTGTTCCTATGAATTTGATACTATTCGTGAATCTAAAGAAGACATTGAATTAGCAATGAAAATTGAAGCCTCTTGCTTGTTGCGCATGGGTGGCTCCATTTTGTTGGGCATGCGGGGCTCTGTAGGGATTCGATTAGCCACAGCCAATAATGCAGTAGCGCGACGCTTGCTTGGTACGTTGCGTAATACCTATGAATTACAGACTAATGTATTAGTACGGCAAGGTTTAAATTTACGTAAGAAAAATATGTATACCCTTACGGTGGAACCCAGTGAAAGAGGGCGTGCAGCTTTAGAATCATTAGCCTTGTGGCCAGTAACGGAACAAATTCCACGGACTTGGTTAAAGGGCATGGAGGCTCGTCGTGCCTTTCTTCGTGGCGCCTTTCTTGGTGGGGGTTCTGTGAATAAACCACAAAGTGATTATCACCTAGAGTTTATGACGGGAAATGAAGCCTTTGCTAAGGAAATTATATATGTATTACGCCTTTTTCACATTGCGGCACGCATGACGGAGCGGAAGGATGAATATATTGTATATTTAAAGGATGGCGATTCCGTTACGAGTTGTCTTCAAATTATGGGGGCTCCATCGGCATTGATGGAATTTGAAAATGTGCGCATCGTAAAAACAGTACGAAACCAAATTAATCGGCAAGTGAATTGCGAAACTGCGAATTTACAAAAGGTTGTAGATGCAGCGGTGCGACAAATTAATGCTATTCGTATTATCGAAGAGCATCAAGAATTATTTGATTTACCAGTGAAGTTACGGCAAGTAGCGATATTACGCAAGGAAAATCCTGAGGCTAGTTTAAAAGAATTAGAAGAAATCATGGATGGAGCTCTGTCGAAATCTGGGATTGGTCATCGGTTAAAAAAAATTGAGGCTCTGGCATTAGAGTATGATCCCCATGGGTTAGATGAAATATAAGGATTAAGGAGTGGTCAGAGACCACTCCTAATTATATGAAATGAAAAGTTACGAAGTTATAGAGATTCGTACTTGAAGGATAGAAAGGGATAGAATGTTTTTTAAGAAATTAGGGAAATGGATTACTACAATTATTGCTATGACAGGGACTTTTATGGGTGGTGCTCATGCGAAGAATATTGACCTTGTTAATTCTGGTTATTTTGGGTTTACCCCATTGCCAGTGTCTGTTGTGAGTGATCGATATACCTTGTTACTGTCAGATAGTCCGGAGTACGTTGGTCCAGAAGGTGGCGTATTGAGTGCAGGAACGCTAAAAGGACTAGGCAGGATTTACTTTTACCATGTAAATGACATGGTGGAGGATCATAAAATTGCCATTGTGCTAGAAAATAAATCGGGTAAACAGAATACGGTAACCATTCATCGGATGCTCAAGACAAAACCGACAGAGGATTATTTTGCAGTGGGGCGTGAGTTATCCAAGCTCGATTTAGAGCAACCACTCAGTTCTGTATTAGGCACAAATCCATATGTAACACCAAAGGAAAAGAAAAAATTCAAAAGTAAGCAAGAAACAATTACCTTACA
>SAAC01000106.1 GCA_009929605.1 Negativicutes bacterium | reverse complement strand
TATGCCCTTTAGGGTTTAGCTAAAGTGGCAAGGGCAATGTGGCTTGAACGAAGTGAAAGCCAGCGTCTTAAGGCGCTGGCCGGTAACTCAGGCTTATAGTCTGTGAGCAAACCACCCGTTAGACGGGTGGTCATGATGAAAGTACAGATGGTTTTTTATCCTCAATAGTAGCATCATATCTTTGTAATTGCTGAGATAGTTGATTTATTACATAGGTTTCTGAGGATAATAGATTTATAATAGATGTATTGATATATCAGACATCAGACATCAGAAAAGAGTGAAATCATGAGTACAGATACAAAACATAGTAAATCAGGAAAAGAGACAAACGGTTTGAAAGCAACAAAACCAAAAAGGACTGTGAAATTCACAAAAACGATGAAGCCAAGTGCCATCGATGTGGACGAATCTACCTTAGATCCGAGCATTGAGATTGAAACACGACCATTTCCACCGTATTTACCTGAAAATGCTACGGTTATGTTAATGGGAACATTCCCACCAAAATCAGAAAAGAGAGTTATGGAATTCCATTATCCAAACTTTCAAAATGATATGTGGCGTGTGTATGGGTTAGTATTTTTCGATGACAAGGACCATTTTAGAAAAGGTGAGAAAAAGGCCTTTGATCCAGAGAAAATCAAGGCGTTCCTCAGCGAACGTGGTATTGCCTCTTGTCCGACCGTAGTGCGCGCCATTCGTGAAAAGGGCAATGCGTCCGATGCATTTTTAAAGGTAGTGGAACCCGTTCATTTGGATGAGGTGCTAGCAACGATTCCAAATTGCAAACATATTGCCACAACTGGTGGCAAGGCGACAGAGGTATTATTAGGATTGTTGCCTGAAAAGGTGAAATTACCAAAGACCGGGGAGACTATCTCTTATAATTACAAATGCCATGAACTCACATTGACTCGCTTGCCATCAACATCACGGGCATTTCCTATGAGCCTTATTAACAAAGCCTCGGCATATCGAGCATTCTTCGAAATGGCTGGTGTGATTTGAGAGTAGAAAATGCTTTTATATTTAAGATTAGAATTAGCAATTTAATAAAATGATTTCATAGATAAAACGTTTTTAACAAAGGGCTTTTTGATGAATTTTTGTGCTATACTTTTGAATTGGAGATAGTAGCACAGAACTATACTCTAAGGCCCTCTGTTTTATTTCATGACAAACAAACCTCAGTAAAGTACCTAGAACCGACCTATATGGCGGGTACGAAGATTTAGCTTTCACTAACAAGGAGTTTGACATGACAGTTACAATGTTAAAAGGAAAAATTCATAGAGCAACCGTGACACAAGCGGCGCTCGATTATGTAGGGAGTATTACGATAGATGAAGAACTATTGAATGCATCCGGAATTTTGGAGTATGAACAAGTTCATATTGTGGACGTGAATAATGGTCAAAGGTTTACGACCTATACTATTGCCGGTGAGCCTGGCAGTGGCGTGATATGCCTCAATGGGGCAGCAGCGCGTTGCGTGAGCACTGGTGACAAAATCATTATCATGTGTTATGCACAATATGACGCAGATGAAGCAAAAACAGAACACCCTCAAGTCGTATTTGTAGATGAGAATAACAAGATTAGCCGTATTACGAATTATGAAAAACACGGACGATTGATGGACCAATAATACGTTTATTTGATGTGAACCTCGCGGAGCGCACTAGGATGAATCCTCGTGCAGGACCTCGCGGAGGAATCCACTCTGTAATAATGTATTGGACTAAGATCAGTAGTAGTATCGATTGTTTTGAAATACAGTGGGCAAGTATAGGCTATCTTCTATATCTATAGTAGACGGAGGAGAAATAAAATGAATATTGTATATACCATTGATGCGGTGCGTGAGCAGGTGAAAGCTTGGAAACAAGCTGGTTTGAGTGTTGGCTATGTGCCAACTATGGGATTTTTACACGAAGGACATGCGTCGTTGATGAAGCAAGCTCGTCAAGATAATGACAAGGTGGTGGTATCCATCTTTGTGAATCCGACGCAGTTTGGACCAACGGAAGATCTCGATTCTTATCCACGGGATTTGGACCATGATAGTGACTTATGTGAAAGTATGGGGGTGGATTTGATTTTCCATCCTGAGCCTAGCGAAATGTATGTGGATCCAAAGGCCTATGTGAATATTGTAGGCCTGTCGGACCACTTATGTGGTGCCACTCGCCCCATCCATTTCAAAGGCGTGTGTACGGTGGTGAGTAAATTCTTTAACATCGTCACACCAGACCGTGCGTACTTTGGGCAAAAGGATGCGCAACAACTTGCCATCATCCGCAAAATGGTATGTGATTTAAATATACCTGTTACCATCGTAGGGGTACCTATTGTACGTGAACAGGACGGATTGGCGAAATCCTCAAGAAATACCTATTTGAATGATGCAGAACGTAAGGCAGCTACTGTATTGTATAAATCAGTTCTGTCTGGGCAGACGTATTTACAAGAACAGGCGAAAACATCGCCTAATATAGTCGTGTCATCACAATCTGTGTTGGATGTGATGACAGCAGTCATTAATGAAGAACCGCTAGCTAAGATTGATTATGTATCCGTCGTAGATGCGTTGACGATGGAGCCAGTGGAAACGATTGATCGAGATGTACTTGTGGCTATGGCAGTGTACATTGGTAAGACTCGTTTGATTGATAACTTTAGCTATGCTGTCGATAGAGCTGGGAATGCCCATGAGATGAGTATTCATGGTGCTACCAATACTGTGAATGCCAATGATGAGCAGGCAGTTAATGCTAGCGTTAACAAGTAGGAGGTACTTATGAGATACCTTCAACTGATTAATGCATTCACCGCGCGCTATGTGACAGTGATTATTTTACTATTTTCAGGTATGGCTTTTGTCATGCCTCAGTACTTTGGGTGGGCCGTACAATATACGGCATTTTTCCTAGGTGCGGCTATGTTTGGTATGGGACTCAACATCAAGGCAAAGGATTTTGCCATTGTGTTGACGAGACCAAAGGACATTGCTATCGGCGTATTGGCTCAATATTCCATTATGCCTGTTAGCGCATTGATAATTTGTAACTTGTTTCAATTGCCACCAGATATTGCTATCGGCGTTATTTTGGTTGGCTGTTGCCCTGGTGGTACGGCGAGTAATGTTATTACCTATATCGCCCGTGGTGATGTGTCCCTATCTGTAGGGATGACCATTGCCTCTACATTATTGGCGCCATTGGTAACACCTCTATTGCTGTATACTCTCGGTGGTCAATGGGTAGATGTACAATTAGTGCCTATGATGATATCCGTGGTAAAAGTAGTCTTATTGCCCGTATTACTTGGTATCTTAATACAATCCATGGGGCAACATCGGGTGGATCGCATTAGACCGATTAGTCCACTCATTTCCATGATTGCCATCGTGCTCATCATCGCTGGGATTATTGCGGTGAACCGAGATATAATTCTTATGAGCGGATTGCTTACATTGGGTGTTGTGTGCCTTCATAATTTAATGGGTCTAGGTGTTGGTTTGATCGTAAGCAGAGCATGCGGTTTGAATTATGAAAAAACAACAGCTCTTGCTATCGAGGTAGGGATGCAAAATAGTGGACTTGCTGTGGCACTTGCGAGTGCTAATTTTGCTATGAATCCATTGGCTACACTAGCCGGCGCTATCTTTAGTGTATGGCATAATATGTCTGGTGCTGTATTTGCCAATATTAGACGCCGAAAATATGAAGAAGACTATGAACAAACCAATGTCGTTGAGGCTTAAAAAACATTGACTCGCAATGAGTTTGTGGAAATTTTGAAAGCTAGCCTTTAATTTCACAGAGTATAGCTATAATATAAGTAAATAGTTAGTATAAACTAGCGCATATACATGTTTGATTGACACGTATATGCGCTAGTTTTTTGTTGAAACGGGAGTGAACTAAAAGTTGCTACGCCTGAACCTTTAGAAACTATCTAGGGAATCATTGAATAGGTAAAATAATATCTATACTACATTAGTAAAACTAATTTGATGATATAGCACA
>SAAC01000024.1 GCA_009929605.1 Negativicutes bacterium | reverse complement strand
GTCATTGTTTTAGATCCATCTTTTGTAGTAGCCACAAGGCCATCAAATTCGATGGTGTCTGCCTCAACGTCCATGAATTTAGCGAAAGTATCTACAATCTTCTTCACTAATTCTTCGGCTGCCATTTTTGCAGCAGTACCAGTTACATAGGTTGTACTAGAAGCATAAGAACCTGGGTCGAATGGTACTACGTCTGTATCAGATTCAACAACGGTCATGTACTCCATTGGACAACCTATGATTTCACAAGCCATCTGCGCCAATACAGTATTAGAACCCATGCCCATATCAGAAGAGCCTGTGTAGAGTGTATAACGGCCGTCATCACCTAAACGAATTTCAACGGACGCTGTATCAATTTTGGCGATACCAGAACCTTGCAATGCCAAAGACATACCAAGGCCTCCACGGTAACGGTCATCGATTTGCCAACTATGTGGACGTTCATCCCAGCCGGCCATTTTCTTAACCTTCTCCACAGCCTCTTGGAACAAACCAGATTCCATATATTCATCTTCATCGTACACGAGACTTTGCTCGCCTACAGCGATCAAATTCTTCTGCCGAAGTTCTGCAGGGTCCATGCCTAGCTCATCAGCCAAACGGTTCACTGCACATTCTAATGGCCATAAAGCCTCTGTAGCACCATATCCACGGAAGGCACCACCTGGAGAATGATTCATATACACCGCTTCAGAACCATAATGAACGGCTGTATTTTTATTATACAACGGCACTGATTTATGTTCCGCTGCCGTTGTGGTAGTAAATGCATGTGTGCCGTGAGCCCCTGCATCTGTAAGGGCGTACATATCAATAACCTTGATGATACCGTCTTTATCGGCACCAATACGGATATTCCAATCGCGGCCATGACGTGTAGTGGAGCATGTTTGTGCTTCCTTACGTTCATACACAAGAACAGCTGGTTTTTGTAACTTCCAAGTTACAAAGGCTACCATCAACTCTGTGCAAGCGGTCTGTTTAGAACCAAAGCCACCACCGATACGAGGTTTAATAACGCGAATCTTGGAGGTTGGAATGCCTAATGCACGAGATACATGACGGCGCACGTGGAATACGATTTGCGTGGAGCTTACTAATACCAAACGACCTAGTGCGTCGATATAACCAAATGTTTGGAAGGGTTCCATCGCGGATTGTACAGTTGCTTGATTATAGTACGTACCTTCCACAATGTGGTCACATTTAGCGAGTTCACCTTCCACATCGCCGACTGTTTTATGGTAGGAAATAGCAATATTACGTTTTGGTTCTGCCCCAACGTTCATATTGAAATGGATATCGTCCTCTGGATGTACAATCGTTTCATTGTCGATAGCCGTATGAAGGTCTAATACAGGTTTCATCACCTCATATTTCACCTTGATTAAAGGCATGGCCTTTAATGCCGTCGCTTCATCGCGAGCTACCACGAGGGCTACTTCATCACCTACATAGCGCACGATTTCATCAAGGATGAGCGCATCATAGGCAGATGGTTCTGGATAAGATTGTCCAGCGAGGGTAAAGCGCGTTTTTGGTACATCTTTGTATGTATACACTGCTTCTACGCCTGGTGCCAACAGTGCTTTAGATACATCGATATCGGTAATGCGAGCCATCGCATGAGGGCTGCGCAATACTTTAATAACGAGGGCATCTTTCGGGATAAAATCGCCAGTGTACGCTGGTTTACCACTCAAGATACCTTTATGGTCTACCTTTTTATAGGATTTGCCTACATGTTTCATGCGTTTCCTCCCTGTAAAAATTTACGAACACCGCGAAGTTGAGATTCATATCCTGTGCAACGGCAAAGGTTACCAATCAAATATTCACGAATTTCATCATCGCTCGCGCTTGGATTACGTCGTTTCAACGCCAACGCACTCATCATCATGCCTGTAGTACAGAAGCCACATTGATCGGCCCCTTCAGATGCCAGGCAATCAGCTAATTGGGATGCTTCTTCTTCAAGACCTTCTAATGTAGTGATCTCATGACCAGGTGCACGGAAGGTTGGGTATGCACAGGATAATGTCACTTCGCCGTCCACCCATACCGTACAAAGGCCACAGTTCGTTGTATCACAACCACAACGAACACTATAAAAACCAAGACCTCGCAATGTGTCTAGTAACATTTCGTCGGTAGCAACATTAACAGGAACGTTTTTGCCATTAATTTTAAGTACTAGTTCCATGCTTCTACCTCCTTCACTAAACGAACCACCATGGATTTAGTCATGGCTTGGCGATATTCTTTTGATGCATGAGAGTTCTTTTGTAAATTTAATTCTTCCGCTGCCAGCTCACCAGCTTCTTTAGCGGCAGCTGCGCCTTTTTCTGTTAATAGAGCGCTCGCTTTTACAGCCTTCATAGGTGCGCCTGGACGAGTACCAACGTATACAGCATAGCCAGTCTCATCCTTGCGGATAGAACCAGTTAAATACGGGAAATCACCACGAGAAATACGGAGAGCCTCTATGGCTACTGGTACTTCATGATTAGGAATGCGGATTTCCACTAAAATATCACGATCGCGATAGGTCATATAATCCTCAAGGCTCATACGACCACCATTAGCAAGGACTACGTCGGTCTTTACAGCGAGGAGGGCTGGAATAATATCGGAGAAACCGAAACGACTCGCTACGGAACCGCCCATGGTCGCCATATTTCTAAATTGAACACCTAGGATTTCATGAATACCTGCAGGAATGATGCCCTTTACAAATTGACGAAGTGGCTCGAATTGCTCCACATCGCTTTGTGTTGCCATAGCACCAATAACAAACTCATTATTTTCTTCTTTCACATAACGAAGGCCAAGCTCGCTCAAATCAATCACGACAGGCCAAATACGACGACCTAATCGAATCCAGCACCCACCGGCGAGGAGTGGTGCCATTTTGTTTTTAACCGCTGCTTCATAGGCTTCGGCAACCGTCTTCGGTTGAATGACTTTAGAAAATGCTAACATATGATTTCCTCTCAATGTTATAATTGAACCATGATTACTAAAACTACACTTACAAACTATTGTCAAAAATTACATATACCCGTCGTCGGCGTCGCACCGTGGCCACTCCCCACAGAGGCTCGCGAGATTTTGTTCGAATCCGAACCATGTCCGTTTACCGAACCTGACATCGATGCACGTCTATCCGGTAATACAGATTTTACGCCTCACAGCGCTATCGTCTGTCTATTCCCATACTATGTACCCCATACTGGTGAAAGCAATCTCTCACGGTATACGTGGTCGGAGGATTATCACCTGGTGGTACCAGCCTATCTACAGCGTTTGGTGGACCGTCTTTCCCGGAACTATCCTGGTGAAAGCTTCTCCATTCACTGTGACACATCACCTCTAGCGGATCGCTACATGGCCTATTTGGCAGGACTTGGATTTTACGGCAAAAATCATTGCTTTATTAACCCCGTGTACGGCTCCTTCGTGTTCATCGGTACCATATTAACCTCTCTCGAGATTGAACCAGATATCCCCATGAGTGATACTTGCTTAGGATGTAATCGCTGTATCACTGCTTGTCCAGGACAATCACTGGGGAAAATTTCCACCAATCGTCAGACGTCAACCGCAACCGCAACCGCGCATAGCATATTTGGTTTTGAAACCTGCAAGAGCTATCTCACCCAGAAAAAAGGCGATTTAGATTTAACTGAATCGGAACAGCACATTATACAAAAGACACCGCTTATTTTTGGTTGCGACGTGTGTCAGGATGTATGTCCTCATAATCAGAATCTTCCGACCACACCCATCCAGGAATTCCACGCTATCGATCCAAAGGTAGATGTATCTGCCTTTGAAGCCATGACGAACAAGGAATTCAAGGCCGCTTATGGGCATAAATCCTTTGCGTGGCGAGGCAAGAAAATTCTAATTCGTAACGACGAATATATTCACAAAAAATCAAAATAAACACTATATAATTATTATACTATATGCATCACCGTCTATACAGACATTATTTACTGGTCATATCGTAATAATTTAATGTATCTAAAGACTGACTTAATGCAGGAATGTACAGTTCAAGAAACTTATCTACTTCTGGCATATGCAAATCCTTTAATTTTTGCAAAATGCTAGAATATGCTTCATTGAACTCATCATTACCTGCATTTTTTTCATGTACACATTTCATGAAAGCTGAAATTGTGTCCGCTGCTTTCACCAGTGACCATTCATCGGATTCCTCAGCGTCCACAATCATCGGTTTATACGTAGCTTGCAATTCTGCAGGCAATGTGGAAAGCATTTTTTCTTGCGCCAATGTTTCCACCTCACCGTAGAGGCTACGCAATTTAGGATCAAAATACTTGATTGGCGTAGGCATATCACCGGTAAAAATTTCGCTCACCTCATGATACATAGCCATCACAGCCACCTTATTCACATCTACAGTACCACCAAAATATTCATTTTTTATACATGCCAAATTGTGTGCCACAAAGGCCACTTCTAGGCTGTGCTCCTGTATATTTTCTGTTTCTGTGTTCCGCATCAATCCCCAGCGTTTAATAAAACGCATGCGATGCAAGAATGCAAAAAATGAACTCGTCATAAAGACTCCTTATTTATCTCTTAACGCCGCAACCTCAAATCCATAATCAAGAAAAGCCGGTGCATCAGTCCAACGATCATCATCGTTCAAGAGGACCACAATCATAGTATGTCTATCCCGCGTGGCTGAGGCAATTAAGCAATCCCCTGCCGCTTCTGTATATCCTGTTTTCAGCCCATTCGCACCAGGGTATTTATTTCGGATAAAGAGATTCGTTGTACGTACGGTTTCGGCAGCACGATTTTGATATTTAACAGTGTAATAATCATTGGCCACCTTGTCTCGAAACATTTTATATTTCATACCGTATGCCGCAATCATTGCAAGGTCACGGGCTGTAGAATAATGACCTTGTTGCGTTAATCCATGGGGATTGAGAAAATGACTATGCTTAGCTCCCGCCTTTTTCGCGACTTCGTTCATAGCTTTTGCGAAATTGTGCACAGAACCACTCACATTTTCAGCCACCACAACGGCCGCATCATTACCACTAGCTACCATCATACCTTCAATGACAGCTTCTAATGGTAATTGATCGCCTACACGCAAGCCTAAATTAGATTCCTCCATGCTAACCGCATAGGGACTCACCGTGGCTAATTCATCAAGGCGTGTTCCTTTTTTTTCAAGAGCCGTCAACAAGGTCACCATCTTGGTAGTGCTAGCTGGATGCATCCATTTATCAGGATTCTTTTCAAAGAGAATTTCGCCGGTGTCCGCATCAATAAGCACGGCCGCTCCTGCAATCGTAGTAGGTGCGATAGGTTTTACTGTCAATTGGCTCACATCAACATTGCCAATGTCTGTATTATTTGTGTCAATAACAGCCACTTCTTTGGCGCCATTTTTTTGAGATGCCACAGTCGATTGACTCAGAATACTACTAGATGAACTAGCCGCCTGAACTGTGGAGCCCCCCATAAGACTTGCAGTAAAACTCAACATGAGTAGAACAGGCATTATTTTATATCGTAATGTACTACATTTCATATACTTATTTTAATTTTTTCTCCTTAAATCGTTGCTTGTTCATCCTTTGTCACATCTGCATCAGACTCAGGATTATCTACAAGATCAATATTATTTTTCGTTTCTTCAGGTGCTTCATACACATGTATAACCCGTTGAGGGTATGGAATATCGATGCCATTAGCATCGAAAGTATCTTTCACTTGGGACATAATTTCATAAAATACAGGCCAATACTTCTCTGTACGTACTTTTGGATACGCCACAATACGCACAGAATTTTCAGCAAATTCTCGAATCCCAATTTCCAGAGTATCCGCATTGATAATCTCATCATGAGATTTAAAAATTGTTTTTAGCAATTCAATAGCCTTGTGATGATCATTGGCATAATTAATATCAAAGGAAAAACTCATAACCCGCTCGTTAACAGTAGTCGTATTCGTCACCACTTGCGATGTAAGTAAGGAGTTTGGTACATAGACTAATTTATTTTCCTTCGTGGCGATAACGGTATGCATGAATTGGATACTTTTAACAGTGCCCTCTACATTATTATCCGTAGAAATCCAATCGCCCGCCTCAAATGGTTTAAATAATAGCAGTAATAAACCAGAAGCAAAATTGGACATATTATTCTGCAGAGCCAAACCAATGGCGATACCAAAGGCACCAAAAGCAGCTACAAAGGATGTAGTAGGAATACCGATTTGGTTAATACATATGAGCACTAAAACACCATACATAGTGTAATACGCAATTTGACTGATAAATGTCATCGCTGTGCGATCATAATTACCATGAATCATTACCTTTTCAATCATTTGGCGAATAAATCGAATAATCGCTCGGCCAATCAAAAATGTAATAATAGCGATGATAATATCTGGTCCTCGATCCCCCACCCAAGTGTGAAATCGTTTTAATAAATTCGCATCTTTAAAAAATATGCTTTCTAAAGCTGCCCAAAATTCTGACATAGCAAAACCTCATATAATTCAAATATTTTAATATCTCTAGTATACCAAATTATGATGGTGAAAGTATGGTATAATTTGAAAAGTAGTCATACTAATTTGACAAAAAAATCGTTTCATTCAATTTGCAAACACTTTGCAACCAATTGTCTGTCCTATTCAATCAAGTAACAATAACATAGCGTATAGATGTTAAGATTATACGCAAGGAGATATTATGTCATACAACAATCCTTACATGGCCCCTAGCGAACTCGCTACGGGTGGCTATATCAACTATGAGCCGTCAGCCATAACAGTGACGTTCATGGATGTACACTATTCCTTAAGCACTGGGCAACTCAATGGTGGATTTCACCACACACTAGGCATTCGTAACCAACAATTAACATTTATGGTAAATACAGAAAAAGAATTGCCTGGTGGCTCTGCAGCAGAGTATTTGTCTATGGAGTTCCAGCATTTAGATTTACCAATCCACTTCTGCACGGCCCTAATGACGTCAGCCACAATGGAACGTCACGTGTACACAAAGATTGAACAAGATGATACCATTGTAGAAACCATCGTCACTGGTGGATTTGAATGCACTGCCCAACGCGCCGGCACAGGTTACCATTATGTGGAAAAAGATGGTGAATTTCATCAGCCCGGTACATTAAATATTTTAGTATTTACCAACAAGGCCCTCACTGATGGCGCCATGACAAAGGCCCTTATCACTATTACAGAGGCAAAAACAGCTGCATTCCAAGACGCCCAAGTCGCTAGCACTATGAACCTAGTCCATGTGGCCACCGGCACCGCTACGGATGGCATTATTTTAACCATCGATACGAATGGTGAAATCTTAACAGACGCTGGTACGTTCTCTCTGTTTGGCGATACATTGGCCAAGGCCGTGTACATTGGGGTGCAACGAGCGTTAGAGGTAAGTAAGAATTTTCCAAATTAATGACTTGCACAGCATTAATATCACGCTCCCATATATCAATGTGGTAAATCAAATTAAAAATTAAGCACATGAACCAAGAGTTTTTACTCTTAGCTCATGTGCTTTTATTTTACTAGTCTCCATCAGATGAAATTACTTCAAACTCAATACCATTAATATTCCCCAAACATGCGGCGCAATTCATTTCTATCAGTAGTTTTGGTCAATCCCAAAGCTAACAAAATACGCGCCTTTTGCGGATTCAAGGAATCGCTGACCAAGTAATCAGCTCTTTTGTCAGTTGGCACCGCAGACACAATGCCACTGCCCGTACGAGAGGCACGGACTACGGGAATGTTAATACGTTCCGTCACATTACGTATATTTTGTGGAATGGTACCATGCCCAAGGCCTGACAAGATCACTCCCGCTGGTTTTGTACCGAGAACGACTACGGCCGTCTCCTCCTGAATACCGGCATAGCAGTAAATAATATGTACCTTTGGTAGCACGTTCAATTGACGACAATCAAATTCAGACTGATTTGTGTGTCGGCGTGTAGAGGATTTATAAAAATGGGCTACCCCATCTTGGACGATACCCAAATGTCCCACAAGAGGACTATTAAATGTAGACACGTCCGTTGTATTCGTTTTTGTTACCTCCCGAGCACCATCAATCATGCCATTGAGGGCTACGAGCACACCTTTACCTGTGCTCGATGGAGTACGAACAATTTGCATCGCCTGTAATAAATTAATAGGACCATCTGCACTGACTGCACCGGATGGGCGCATGGATCCAGTCACCACCACAGGCTTGTCCGTATGCACTGTGAGATTTAGGAAAAACGCTGTTTCCTCCATACTGTCCGTACCGTGAGTAATTACAATGCCTTCCACGTCATCCCGCTCCACCGAATCTTGTACGAGGTTAGCTAAATCAATCCATTGTTGCTCCGAAATGTCCGAGCTTTCAATATTACTAAATTGATGGTATTCAAATGGACCGTATTCATCTACGCCTGGTACAGCTGCCAAAATAGCCTCTAGTGAGAGCACCCCAGATGTATAGCCCGTCAAATCAGTCTCTGAAGCCCCCTGACCGGCAATAGTTCCCCCCGTACCGATGAGGATAATTTTTTTATCATAAGTCATACTATTTCTCTCTATTTCTATTTTTTCACATATTCATCCGCATCAAAGGACGGCATCAATTGTAATTTATGTAAATTAATCTTGTGCATATGATCAATGCGTTGTTTTGTCTCCACATTATCACAAATGCCCGTGCGAATGTATCTATCTAATTCCGCATAAGTAAAGCCCAGTTTATCTTCGTCAGATTGACCACTGAGACCATCGCTCGGTGTTTTATCCACTAAATGAGCTGGGATTGGCAAGGTGCGCGCAATTTCTCGTACCTCCTCTACCAATAAATGTGCCAAAGGACTAAAGTCGCCTGCAGCATCACCATATTTAGTAGAATAACCTACGTAGTCCTCAGAACCATTACATGTATTCGCCACACGAGCACCGCCTGGCAGATTTTGACCCACTGCATAGAGTGTAGTCATCCGAATGCGAGCTGGCAAATTAATAACCGCATCACGTGCATGCTCAGTGCTACCTGTAATATCAGAAAAATGGTCTCCATCCAAAATAGATTGTTTTAAGGATTCCACAGCAGCCCCAATATTGACAACCATATGTCGAATCCCTAAGGTTGCTACAACCTCTTTGGCATCATCGATATCCGATTGCACTCCATTGGGCATCAACACACCTACCACGCGCTCTTTACCTAGGGCCTCTACACAGAGGGCCGCTACTACTGAGGAGTCCTTCCCCCCAGAAATGCCCACTACGGCAGAGCAGGTTGGTCCATTTTTGGCAAAATACTCTTGTATCCATTTCACAAGGGCTTGTTTTGTTGCCTGTGCATCTCGTAACATATAATCTCCTAATACTTGATTAACTATTTCCCATTAATAGGTTAAAAATTGATGCTTCCCCACTAATACACATATTCCAATACTATGACCATGCATACTACTAATTCTCTACGTGATGCAATAAATCCATTTTCATTTTATAATAAGCGGGACTCATATCTAGATAATGTTTGTGTGGGTTTACAAAACGTTGTTCTTCTTCCCAAATTTCATGTTTTAGTTGATGATTCACGAAATCACGCACTTCTTGTAAAGATGGCGATGGTTGTGTACGTTTACCAGATTTCACCACCAATTGTTGCATTTCTTTAAACGTGCAGTTTTCAAAATTCAACGCTTTCCATGGCTTTTCAGGATCAATATAACGATACGGTTGAGACCCATCTGGCGTTTCGGTATTCAGAGTAATTAATTCTGCAATGGCTTTACCCGACGAACTATACACACGATATACTTTTTTAAGACCAGGGTTCGTAATTTTTTCTACTGACTCAGATACCTTAATGCGAGGTTCCCAAACGCCTTGTTTCCGTACACCTGCAATTTTATAAACGGCCCCAAATACAGGATCACTCTTGGCTGTAATCATTCTTTCACCAACCCCAAAGGCATCGATAGGTCCCCCCTGACGAAGCAAGGATTCAATGGTATATTCATCGAGGCTATTGGATGCGATAATTTTACAATCCTCCATACCAGCTGCATCAAGCATCCGTCGTGCACGTTTTGCCAAATAAGCCAAGTCCCCAGAATCTAAGCGCACACCTTTGAGGCGCTGACCCTGAGGTTCCAATATATCCTTCGCCACCTTGATGGCATTGGGAACGCCAGAATTTAATACGTCATAAGTATCTACAAGAAACACAGAATTTGTAGGGTAAATCTCCGCATAAGATTTAAATGCTTCATATTCAGAATCATGGTACATCACCCAGCTATGGGCCATAGTACCACTGACAGGAATATTGAACATCTGCCCTGCCAATACTGTGGCAGTACTGTCCACTCCACCAATATAGGAAGCGCGAGCACCATACACAGCAGCATCCACATTATGTGCACGACGAGCGCCAAAATCAGACACTCCCCGTCCTTGGGCAGACCGGACAATGCGATTCGCCTTCGTAGCGATAAGAGATTGATGGTTCATCATCGCTAGCACTGCAGTTTCCACAATTTGTGCATCAATAAGAGGTGCCACAATCGTCATAACTGGCTCATTAGGATAAATGACAGCACCTTCTGGAAATGAATAAATATCCCCTTTAAAAGAAAAATTTTTCAAATACTCTAAAAATGCATCACTAAATAAATGCAAACTACGGAAATATTCCACATCTTCCTCATCAAAATGGAGATGTTCAATATAATCTATAATCTGCTCTAACCCAGCAAAAATAGAAAATCCAGCTTCATCCGGATTTTTACGGAAAAATACGTCAAAGCACACAAGATCAGTATTTTCAAACTTATCAAAATATCCATGGGCCATCGTCATTTCATAGAGGTCCATGAGCATCCCTATATTTCTAGATTCATGTTGCACGGGACAATCTCCCTTCTACTATTCATTATTCTACGACGCAGCACTAATAGCTACCTCATCGAGAACTCTATTTCAAATATATTTTCTAATATCCAACTAAATGAACTCTATTGGTTGATAACTTGTACTTGGCAACTCGCCATGGTTTCGAGGGCGGCTAGATGCTTTTCTGGCGTCACACCAGCACAGCAACTGGCATCTACTACAATAGGAACCTCTGGTAAGAACGCTTTAATAGCCAATGCATTACTAACCACACAGATATCTGTACAGAGCCCAATCAGTTCAATGGATTCGATACCTTCTGTTTCATAAATATGTACTAATGATGTAATCAAGGCTTTACTGCCAAATGTTACTTTTTCAAACACCGTGGCTCCATTGTCCTGTTGCCATGTTGCTAGCGCTGGTGAAAGCTCCCAGCCGGTTGTCCCTTTTATGCAATGCTCAACAGGTAAATGTTTGCCCTCTTGAGTTTTTAAATACGTAGGGCTATGTGTATCTTGAGTAAATACGACGGTTCCGTCAAAGTGTTTTACCTTATGTATCACATTATCTACGATAGCCTGAGCCTCAGGTGTACCCAAGGAACCATCAATAAAATCATTCTGCATGTCTACAACAATTAAATACTTATTCATGATCTCTAATCCTTCTCCTTCCACTCACAATTAACAATGATACCTATTTCATCAAACAGCTCTTACTAAATGCATATGTATTGTCATATATGGTTTAACAGGATGAATCATAGCGCTGCGTTTATCCCAAAGTGGTAGGCCAATGATTGTTGGTATATCTTACCAACCCCTTGCCCTTAGAATACCACGTTTTCTTCATTTTGTAATTGTCCATTGTAAAGATACACTGGCTATCTGTTTATACTAAAAAACTCTACCAAAATACCCCTCAGTGTACTATAATTATAAATAGACATAATATAATTTTATTTATACTATCATTAAGAAAACGAGGTGCGCCATGAACGCAATTGTTCAAGCAGAAAAAGTTCTTCAATTCTTTCACGATATCAGCCAAATTCCTCGTGAATCTGGCCATGAAAAGGAATTGAGCGATTATATCGTTCAATTTGCCAAAGACCGTAATCTTGAGGTGTCCCAAGATGAAGCCTGGAATGTAGTCATCAAAAAACCTGCATCTGCGGGCTATGAAGATCGTCCTACTGTAATCTTACAAGGACATATCGATATGGTTTGTGAAAAAACTCATGAATCTAATCACGATTTCCGTAAAGATCCAATTGCCAACATCATCGATGGTGAATGGTTGCATGCAGATGGTACTACACTTGGCGCCGATAACGGCATGGGTGTATGTATGGCTATGGCTATCCTTGATGACGATACCTTAGCACATCCAGCACTAGAAGTGTTGTGCACAACTAGCGAAGAGACCGGTATGAATGGTGCATCCGCAATTAAACCTGGCCAAGTAACAGGTAAATATTTAT
Source organism: Negativicutes bacterium (assembly GCA_009929605.1). Taxonomy (GTDB): domain Bacteria; phylum Bacillota; class Negativicutes; order Veillonellales; family Veillonellaceae; genus Veillonella; species Veillonella absiana. The sequence continues at coordinate 7,801 of SAAC01000024.1, read as the reverse complement.
TAAACCTAGATACAGAGGTAGAACACGAATTCATCGTTAGCTGTGCTGGCGGTTGCCATGTTATTGTAAACATTCCATTACTTCGTGAAAATACATTACCTGGTTTCAATGCAGGCCTCACAATTACTGTGTCTGGTTTACTAGGCGGCCACTCTGGTCTTGAAATCAACAAACAACGTGGTAACTCTAATCAAATCTTGGCACGTGTGCTCTATGCATTAGGGAAACAATATTCCTTCACATTGTCGAACTTCACAGGTGGTACAAAACATAATGCCATTCCAAACAAATCCGTGGCTACTCTCGCAGTACGTACTGAAGACGTAGAGGCTATTAAAAATCTTATTGCTCACTATGAAAGCACATTCCAACACGAATTCGCTGCCCAAGATCCTTGTTTGACAATCACTGTTGACGGCACAGATGTACCTGATGTAGTGTATGCTGATGATACAACAGAAGCGTTAATTTCTTACCTTTACCTTGCAGAAGATGGTGTTCACTCGGTTAGCAAATCCATCGAAAACCTTGTGGAAACTAGTAACAACCTTGCCGTTGTAAAAGAGGATTCTCACGCACTATCCATCTTGGTTTCCGTACGTAGTTCTTCTAAAAATGGTTTAGACTACTTAACTACGAAAATGTTACTCCTTGCTGATACATTAGGTGTGAGTGCCCGAAAAACTGATGGTTATCCAGCATGGGAATACGAACAAGGCTCTGCCCTTGAAGAACAAGCATTGACATTGTACAAAAAAATGTCACCTGTAGAGCCAACAGTGAATGCAGTCCATGCAGGTTTGGAATGTGGTCTATTAAAAGGTGCTTTACCTGATACCCAAATGATCAGCTTTGGCCCTACTATCACTGGTGCCCATACACCACAAGAAAAATGTCACCTTCCATCCGTGGAAAATGTATACATCTACCTTAAAGAATTATTAAAAGAATTACATTAATTCTAAGTTGCACCATACGCAACACCTTATTCCATTTATATTGATATTAAAAAGAGGCAGTATTGCTACACAATTTTCATGTAGCGATACTGCCTCTTTGCAGTCTATAAAACTATTTTACCGTCAATACTGGGCATTCTGCATTAGCTACCACATAGCTACTTACACTTCCAAGAATCATCCCTTCTAATTGACCTAACCCACGGCGACCAATCACAATAAGATCCATATTCTCCTCTTTCGCCACCTTAAGGATACAATCACGTGCATTACCTTGCACTACACGCGTATTTACATGAATACCTTCTGGTATCATCTTTTTATGTTCCCCAAGAATATCTTGTGCAGTATGAGCCATTTCTTTCAAAATAAATAAATCTGCCCCAGCTTGTTCAAATCCTGGTACATATTCCCCCACATTCACTACAGATAATAGTTCAATATATGCTCCGCAGGACTTAGCCAGCATGCTTGCATAGGCAACTGCTATTTCCCCATATTTAGAACCATCAATAGGTACTAGAATTTTTTTAATGCTTACATCCTTAGTCATAGTAATCACTCCTTTTTCTAGAATTAGATTATCAATTAGATTATCTATGCAATCAACTTAGATATTCTAATCTTATTGTATATATTGTATATATTCGAGATATATCACCAATTATCCTGCCGCCATAAAAAATTAATATCTCTCCTGCAAGATTGTTCACCTAACACAAAATAAATACGCCACAAATGCAAATAGACTGGCCCATGGGCCAGTCTATTCTAGATTCATACCATTGATACCATAGATACTATTGATACTATTGATATCTCTTTATATGTAATTTCTAAGTTTATACTTATGCGTTCGCCAAAGCTTGCTCTAAATCAGCAATCAAATCATCAGCGTTTTCAATACCGATGGAGATACGAATCATATCTGGCGTTACACCAGCTGCTTTTTGTTCCGCTTCGTTTAATTGAGCATGAGTTGTGGATGCTGGGTGGATAACAAGGGATTTCGCATCGCCAACATTAGCCAAGTTAGAGAAGATATCTAAGGCATCAACGAATTTGATACCTGCTTCTTTACCACCTTTTACACCGAATGTGAATACAGAGCCCACACCTTTAGGGAAGTATTTATCAGCCAACGCTTTGTATTTGCTTGTAGCCAATTCGGGGTAGTTAACCCATTCAACTTTTGGATGATTGGACAAGAATTCTACGACTTTACGAGCATTTTCTACATGACGTTCAACACGTAAAGACAATGTTTCAACACCTTGCAAAATGAACCATGCAGCGATTGGTGTCAAGGATGCACCAGTGTCACGGAGCAAGGTAGCACGAATTTTTACAGTAAATGGAATTGGAAGGTCACCGTATACAATGCCATTGTAGTGAGAGTCGCCTTCTACGAAGTCTGGATATTTACCAGATGCTTTATAGTCGAATTTACCACTTTCAATAACAACACCTGCCAAAGTAGTACCATGACCACCTAAGAATTTTGTAGCAGATTCAACAACTACGTCAGCGCCGTGTTCCAATGGACGGAACAAGTATGGAGATGCAAATGTATTATCTACAATCAAGATGATATTATGTTTATGAGCTATATCAGCTACTGCTTGTACATCGATCAAATTGATTTCTGGGTTGGAAATTGTTTCAATGTAAATCGCTTTTGTATTTTCATCGATGGCTTCTTCAAACTCATTTAAATTATCTGGGTTAACAAATTTAACGTTGATACCCAATTTAGGCAATGTGGAGGAGAACAATACATGTGTACCACCATATAATGTGGATGCAGAAATGATATTCTCACCAGCACTTGCGACGTTTTGGATTGCATATGTTACAGCTGCAGAACCAGAGGCAACTGCGACTGCACCAGCACCACCTTCTAATTGTGCTACGCGTTCTTCTAATACGCTCTGAGTTGGGCCACCCAAACGAGTATAAATAGCACCTGGATCAGTTAATGCAAAACGACCTGCTGCTTGTTCTGCATCTTTAAATACATAGCTAGTTGTTTGGTAAATTGGAACTGCACGAGAACCGGTTTCATCTACTGTGTGACCTGCATGTAACTGCAATGTTTCGAATTTGTATTGTTTACTCATTTGAATCTCTCCTTCTTCACTTGGTGAAAGCTTATTTCTTATACCCAGTATATTAATATGTTTTAGTCTGCTTGTCTATAGTTTTTTATCGAAATATCATATTTTGATATAGTTATTTTCTTTAACTAATTATAGTTAAATATAGGCGCCTTGGTTTTTATCCCGCTCAAACTTCATTTTTTGTATTTGTTCCAAAATATATGGTGTTTCTTGGTATACATAATAATTGAGCCAATTAGTAAATAACAATGTGCTCACAGAGCGCCAACGAACTACTGGTTTTTGTTTTGGATCATCATTAGGATAGTAATTCTCTGGTATCTCTACGCCGTCACCACGAGAAATATCTCGTTCATATTCACGTTGCAATGTATCTCGATCGTACTCAGAATGTCCAAATACAAAGATATGCTTATTATCAAGACTACGAACGATGGCTGCACCACTTTCAGCAGAGCCCGCCAACAATTCTAAATCTCGATTTCCTCTAATGGCCACTTGAGATACGGTAGTATGACGAGAGTGAGGCATCCAGAATTTCTCATCAAATCCACGGAACAAAACTGGTCTTTCATTATATATATCATGCAGATATACGCCAAAGAGTTTTTTCGGCATAACCTCTTTATTGATACCAAAATGATGGTACAGGCCAGCCTGTGCGCCCCAACATATATATAATGTGGAGTACACGTGCTCTTCGCTCCAGTCCATGATTTCCGTAAGTTCACTCCAGTAGTCTACCTCCTCAAATGGCATCAACTCTACTGGTGCACCAGTCACAATCATTCCATCAAAGAACTGGTCTCGCACTTCGTCAAAGGTACGATAAAACGTATCCAAATACGCCTCATCAGTATTCTTAGACTTTCGTGACGCCGTATGCAAAAGGGTTAAATTTACTTGCAATGGGCTGTTACTGAGGGCCCGTAATATTTGCGTTTCTGTAACTTCTTTGGTAGGCATCAAGTTAACGAGTAGTATATGTAACGGACGAATTTGTTGGCTTTCAGCTCGCTCTGTATCCATTACGAAAATGTTCTCTTGCGCTAATTTTGTGATGGCTGGCAAATTTTTGATTACCTTAATTGGCATATCCCTCACTCCTCACAATCCGGAAATACCTTACAATTCAACAGGTAGTATCCCTAGAGAACACCTGCATCGATAAAATCTTCTAATCAATAGTAAAAGTCCCCGCTCGCTATGCAAGCAGGGACATGCATTTCATGTGTTTAATTCTATCATTTTAGTGGTTAAAGTCAATTTTCGAGTTTATATAATCAGTTATAGTTTTTACCTATTACAGTCCTAATGTATCATATGCAGCCTTGAGAGATTCTAATCCATCCACTAAGGTAGCTCGCGGACAGGCAACATTAATGCGTTCAAAATCTTTCCCGTCATCACCGAAAATGGCACCACTATCAAGCCATAATTTCGCATCATGCCACAACCACTGCTCACGTTCTGCAGCAGTCATACCAAGACCAGAACAATCAAACCATATAAGATATGTACCTTCTGGTTTATACACCTTAATTTTCGGCATATGTTCGGCAAAGTACTGCACTGTAAATTCAATATTAGCTTGAATATATACTTTGAGTTCATCAAGCCAAGGAGCACCCACCCGATAGGCCCCTTCCGCACCTACAAGACCCATGGTACCAACTTGGCTGTACCCGGCTGTGGCTACTTGTTTACGGAAACGTCTACGCAGGCTTGGATTAGGGATGAAAATATTGGAAATTTGTAACCCTGCAATATTAAATGTTTTGCTTGGGGATGTACAAATAATGGAATGATCTGCATAAGCACCGTCTAGACTAGCGAACACATGATGTGTATGACCTTCCCAAACGAAATCTGCATGAATTTCATCACTAATGATGATGACATTATGTTTAATACAAATATCACCTAATGTACGCAATTCTTCCTCAGTCCACACACGACCTACTGGGTTATGCGGATTACAGAGCATAAACAATGTTACATTATTTTCGATGATAGCCTTTTCAAAGGCCTCAAAATCGATGGTATATTTGTCATCGCCTCTCACTAATGGCGCATTAATGAGACGACGGTCATTATTCTCGATAACCTCGCTAAACGGATAGTACACCGGTTGTTGAATGAGCACTCCTTCACCTTCTTTGGTGAAAGCTTGCACCGCCATGGCCAAGGCCATAACGATACCTGGTGTCTTTACAAGCCAGTTAATGTCTGGAGTCCAGTTAAAACGTGTAGTAAACCAGTTAGCTACGGTATCAAAATATTCCTCATCCGACTCTGTATATCCAAACACGCCATGATTCACGCGTTCTAATAAAATTTGTTTCAATTCTGGTGGCACTTCAAAATCCATGTCCGCCACCCAGAATGGTTTAATATCTGCCGGACGTCCACGGCGAACAGCAAAATCGTATTTCAAACTCTTTGTATGTGTGCGATCGATGATGGCATCAAAATTATATTTACCCATATTGTTTCTCCCTATCGTGGAAATCATTTAAGAAAACGCGTGTGCCTTGGCAACACGCGTTTTACACTTATTATTTATTAAATGCTTGTGCTAAATCAGCAATCAAATCATCAGTATCCTCGATACCTACAGATAAACGAAGTAAACGACGAGTGATGCCTTTACGTTCTGCATCCTCTGGTTTAAGGTCTGGATGTGTTTGGGTCACAGGATATGTTAACAAGCTTTCTGTACCGCCAAGACTTTCAGCAAATTGGATAAGCTCAACACCTTCCAAGACTTTTTTAGCCGTTTCCTCCGTATCTACCTCGAAGGATAACATACCACCAAAACCAGTGGTTTGCGCTTTATTGATTTCATAGCCTGGATGTTCTGGCAAACCAGGGAACAACACTTTCGTAACCTTAGGCTGCGTCTTCAACCATTCCGCTAAGGCAATGGCATTTTTTTGATGTTGTTCCATGCGAAGTGCCAATGTCTTGACGCCACGGATAACAAGCCAACAATCCATAGGAGATAAACAAGCACCAATCGTTTTAAAGGATAAACGCAATTTTGCGGCTAATTCTTCATCTTTCACAATGACGAAACCAGAGATAACATCATGATGACCACCAATGAATTTAGTACCACTATGGATAACGATGTCCGCGCCAAGATTCAATGGTTGTTGGAAATAAGAGGATAAGAATGTGTTATCCACAATAACTAGTGCGCCGATATTATGAGCTATTTCAGACAATGCGCGCAAATCGGTAATTTCCATCATTGGGTTTGTCGGTGTTTCAATATAGATACCTTTTGTATTAGGTTTAATGGCCGCTTTCACAGCATCTAGGTCAGACGTACCTACATAGGTGAATTCGATGCCGTATTGCTCATAAATATTAGTAAACATACGGATAGAACCACCGTAGAGATCATCGCCAAGAATCAAATGGTCGCCTGGTTGGAACAAATGCAATGCTCCATCGATGGCAGCCATGCCAGAAGAGTACGCAAATGCATCGGTACCGTCCTCAAGGGCAGCAATCAAATCTTGTAAACGATCCCGTGTCGGATTAGACTCGCGCGTATATTGATAACCTGGGGCGCCCAATTCTGGATGGGCAAAGGTAGAGCTCATATAAATCGGGTGGGAAATTGCACCTGTACTATCTGGACCACCACTAGCGTGTACACATTTTGTTGAAAATTTCATAATATTTATCTCCTCTATCTCAATACATTAGTAACTATCACATTATCTGTATAAAATACTCTGGCATATACGCTATCGCATCATCTTAGTACCATCTAAATACAACTTTGATGATATGACTTAATATTAACTACGCATGCGACTTTCAATAAGCAACGCAATCACAATACCTAGTATGGCAGTGATTAACTGTGGCCACCCCATAGAAAACAATATAGCTGTCATTAATTTTTGAGGCACCTGAAAGCTCTGAAAAAACAGTAAAAAACCTGTATATAGGGCCGCAGCTCGTATGACAGAGCTACAAAAGACAAGTCCCAGCCTTGATCTATGTTGCCAATACTTCACCATCCAAACATAAAGGGTACTTCCTATAGCTACGATAGGAATAAATGGCGCCATTGGCAACATGCCTTGCATATAGGCTACAAATGGTGTTAGCCAAGCAATAATCAATCCATTTTTGACACCGTATCGCCAAGTAGCTAATACCAAGCTAGCAGAAACGATGGAACCAATCAAGAACATACTCACTTGATTGGGAATGAAAGGAAAGAATATGCGCAAACTCTGTGCTACCAGTGCAACGGCCAATAGCATGGCTGTGCCTGTTATAGTTTTTGTAGGCATCATCGTCTCCTTCAATAATAATTATATTCATAACTCTTTTTTAAATGCTCTATCATTATAACAATAATAATTATATATTGATATATACTTTTACTTTATGATGTCTTATAGGTAATTCCTATATCACTGCTAGACTATATAAATCTATACTGCATACGTGTAACCATGCCGTTAATAGAGCTACAAATCCTTGTATATACATCACAAAATCAACTTGGGAAATGTATAGTCACAATCTATATAGAAAAGTCAGACGTAATCTTAATTTTTTATTCACACTTTAGGCATTGATTATTCATATCTATCTTGTATTATCTAGATATCCCCTTTAAACACACACAAACACACACAAAAAAAACACACACCGAAATAGGACTTGGCTGGGGAGCCAAGTCCTATTTCA
>SAAC01000105.1 GCA_009929605.1 Negativicutes bacterium | reverse complement strand
TCAGCGATGTCAGTGTCAGTCATGATGGTCGCTGGGTTAGAGTTTACAAGGACAACTTTATAGCCTTCTTCTCGCAAAGAACGGCAAGCTTGTGTACCTGCATAGTCAAATTCAGCTGCTTGACCGATAATAATTGGGCCTGATCCAATTACGAGTACTTTTTTAGCTTCCATCTTATTTGCCCTTTCTCATCATATTTTCAAATTCATCAAATAAATACAAGTTATCAGTAGGTCCAGGGGACGCTTCTGGATGATATTGTACGGAGAAGATATCTAGTTCTTTATGACGCATACCTTCTACAGTATTATCATTCACGCTACGGTGTGTTACTTCTATATAATCAGGTAATGTTGTATCATCTACTGCAAAACCATGATTTTGAGATGTAATATACACGCGTTTTGTACGTAAGTCTTGTACAGGATGGTTAGAGCCACGATGACCGAATTTCAATTTAAATGTTTTAGCACCAAATGCTTGTGCCAAAACTTGATGCCCCATGCAAATCCCAAAGATTGGTTTTTTGCCGAACATTTTTTTTACTTCTTCTACAGCATAACCAAGATCTTGAGGGTCTCCAGGGCCGTTAGACAAGAAGATACCATCTGGATTAACTGCCAATACGTCTTCTGCTTTGGAATCTGCAGGGAAGATTGTTAAACGGCAACCAGCTACTTCTAAGGATTTCAAAATATTTTCTTTTACGCCGTAATCCATAACTGCTACATGAAATTCAGCATTTTTATCGCCACGAATACCTTGCCATTTTGTAGTAACACGCATAACTTGGTCTGTTGGCAATTCTTGTTTAAAATATTTTTGAATTTCTTCATCAGGAAAATCAGCACGTACGAGCACGCCTTTCATAACACCATGGCTACGAATAGCGCGAGTGATAGCACGAGTATCTACATCATATAGGCATGGAATGCCATGTAAACGAAGGTATTCACTGAATAAACCTTCATTTTGCCAGTTAGATGGGGAGTCACATAATTCGCCAACGATGAGGCCTCGGCAATATGGTTTAGGCCCTTGTGTGATAGCATTGAGCGTACCATAATTTCCCACGAGTGGATAGGTCAATGTAATGATTTGGTCTGCATAAGATGGGTCAGTCAAAATTTCTTGATATCCTGTCATTCCTGTGTTAAACACAACTTCGCCAACTACTGGGGCGCCGCCTAGGATAGTTCCCTCAAATACGGAACCATCTTCTAATACTAATTTACCTTTCATTGAAGTACGACTCCCTCCTTCATAACAACTTCGCCATTAACTACTGTTAATTTTGCTTTACCAGTTACAGTCATACCATCGAATGGGCTAACTTTACCTTTTGTGTAGAATTTATTTCGGTCTACAGTCCATTGTTCTGTAGTACTAAATACTGTAATGTCTGCATCTTTACCGACTTCAAGAACACCTGCATCGAGGCGCATCAATTCAGCTGGACGAGTACTCATAGCATATACCACTTGGTCGATGGTTAATTTACCGTCGCCATAGGCATTTGTGATGACCCCAGCCAAGGATGTTTCAAGGCCGCTGAAACCATTCGGTGCACAGCAGAACTCTTGGTCTTTTTCTTCAAATGCATGTGGTGCATGGTCAGTGATGATAGCGTCAATAGTGCCATCTTTTAAACCGTCCAATAATGCTTGACGATGATCTTCTGAACGAATTGGCGGTGCCATTTTGAAAGCTGGATTATACTCGCGTAAATATTCATCTGTGAAAGATAAATGTTGGCTCGTTACTTCACAAGTAACGTTCAAACCTTTTGCTTTTGCACGTCGCACCATATCTACAGTGTTTTTACTACTTACGTGAGCGATGTGAATATGACCACCAGTCATTTCAGATAACAAAATGTCGCGAGCCACCGCTACATCTTCCGCTGCTGCAGGACGACCGATAACACCTAATTCATAAGACACAATGCCTTCATGCATATGACCATTTTTAGACATAGTTACGTCCTCTGCGTGGTCGATAACCATTTTATTGAACATGGACGAATATTCAAGCGCACGACGCATGAACGCAGCACTTTCTACGTAATGACCATCATCAGAGAAAGCCACAACGCCAGCCTCAGCCATATCGCCCATTTCAGCCAACTCTTTACCTTCTAACCCTTTAGATACAGCACCGATGAATTCTACTTTCACCACGCCTGTTAATTCCGCTTGTTTTTGCAAACCGCGCACAAGTGGTGCATTATCCACTACAGGCGTTGTATTCGCCATTGTCACAACCCGTGTGAAACCGCCTGCAGCGGCCGCTTGTGTACCAGAATGGAAATCCTCTTTCGCCTCTTGGCCAGGTTCACGAAGATGTGTATGAATATCGATTAACCCAGGCGCTACGATAAGACCTGTCGCATCATATACCTCTGCATTAGGAGCCTCAAGATTTTGACCAATGGCTGCAATTTTACCATTTTCCACTAATACATCAGCGATTTCATTTTGTTGTTTTGCCGGATTGACTACCGTACCACCTTTAATCAGCAAGCTCACTACCGTCACCTCCATGAATTGTTAAGTACAATACTGCCATACGAACGGACACACCGTTACGTACTTGTTCTTGAATCATTGATTGATCCCAATATGCTACATCAGGAGAAATTTCGAGACCGCGGTTCATTGGGCCTGGATGCAATACCATTACATCGTCTTTTGCCAATTTCAATACGTCTTGATTGATACCAAAAATTCGTGCATATTCGCGGTTTGTTGGATATAGAGCCGCATTGATACGTTCTAATTGAATGCGTAGGACGTTCACAACGTCAGCGCCTTCAACAGCTTCACGCACGTCATGATGAACGGTAACGCCTAATTTTTCAAGTTCTGGATATACCATTGTGCGTGGACCAGCCAAATGCACGTCCGCCCCCATTTTGGTCATACCGTAAATGTCAGAGCGCGCTACACGGCTATGGGAAATATCACCAACAATAACAATTTTTTTACCTTCTAATGTTTCTTTCTTTTCCATAATAGAAAACATATCTAACAAGGCTTGTGTTGGATGTTCATGAGCACCATCGCCAGCGTTGATGATGATTGGATCTACTGCCTTCGTAGCATAGAGAGGTGCACCTTCTGCTTTATGACGCATTACGATGGCATCTGTACCCATATAGGACAATGTCAATAGTGTGTCGCGGAAGCTTTCACCTTTGCCCATAGAGCTACCACTGGGCGTAATATTGATAACGTCGGCACCAAGATATTTACCAGCAAGTTCAAAAGAACTGCGTGTACGTGTACTTGGTTCCATGAATAAGTTAATAATGGCTTTACCTTTTAAATAAGGGATTTTTTTGTCATCAGACAAAACAACCTTTTTCATTTTTTTCGCCACATCCAAAATCAATTTGATTTCTTCTGGCGTTGCATTTTGCAAACCCAATAAGTGTTTGCCCTTCAAGCTAACTTGTCCCATTATTGCCTCCTAACGCATCTGACTAGTAAAAAAGACCTTTTGCCGAGGCAAAAGGTCTGATAGTTTACACAAAGAAACCCATTACGGGCACTATAACTATGTTCCTTTACTAGCCTCTCTGGACCAATTTAAAAGGTGTTGTGAAATGCCATGATCTCTCGTACCATGTTATGCATTTATTCTGTATCTATTGTACTGAAATTACTGGTGAAAGTCAATGTAAATCTGCTAAGTTTACATTACCTACATCCGTATTATCGACGGTTGGTGTTTCCGGCACATAATAGGTTACAGGAATTTCAAACTTGTCCACTACAAGAGCCTCTGGAATCAACAAGAAACGAACTGGCAAATTGGATGCACCAGCTGGCATAAATTGAATGTGCAATGTATCACCACCGTGATAGGATCCCATTTGCATAGAGTCCAGCACTGTTTGATGACCTAGGTATGGCACATCACCGCCACCCACTTGATACGTTTCTGTTGTCACCTTAGCATTTTTATTTTTAGAATGTGTCGTATTAATCGTAAAGGAACCAGAGTACGCGCCACCTAATGGATTAAAGTACAAACGGAATGGTTCATTCCCCTTTGTATACAATGTCATATCATAAGATACGCCATAATTACCACG
>SAAC01000023.1 GCA_009929605.1 Negativicutes bacterium | reverse complement strand
TCAGTAATCGAGATTCATCATTAATCGAAATGTGATGTTAATCGAAAACTATCAATTTATATATTATAACTCTAATTCGTAATTAATCATAGCGATAGAACTTATGGCTGCCGTTTCTGCACGCAAAATGGTATTGCCTAATGTAACGGACTCAACGCCACGTTCAGACATGGCATCAATTTCCTTCTGCTGAAAGCCCCCTTCAGGACCAATACAGATAAGTACAGTTGGTTGAGTTGGTGCTATTATTACACCATTACTATTATTTGAATTTTCCACAGTGGTTTGATTAAAATCACTTAGGGTTTTCTGTTTAAAATCCACTAAGGCATCCTTTAAGGTTCTACCTGTTTCATTTTCATAGGCTACTAATTGTAATGCATCAGATTCAATGTCTAATACTTGCGGTAACGTTTGATCTACCACTAATGTAGGCAATTGATTACGACCACATTGTTGGGAGGCTTCTTGCATAATTTTTTCCCAACGGCTGGCCTTGGACATGAGTTTTTTATCATCGTATTTGACTACATTATTAGCCGTAGCCACGAGATATACCGCATCCACATTAAGCTCCGTAGCCTTTTGTAATACCCATTCAAGTTTTTCCCCTTTTAATAGGGATTGCACTAGTATAACCCGACTCATCTGTGTTTGACTAGGTAATAACTCACATAACTGAGCATAAGCCGCCCCATCAATTTCTGCAGTAATTAAATAAGATCCCGTTTGTCCATCAGAACCAGATACAGTAACTGGTTTTCTCATATCATGCCGAAATACATGCAAAATATGATGCGTAATATCTTTAGGAATTATGATATTGTCAGTTAATGGTGTAGGAATAAATATTTTTTTCATACTATCCTCTATGTAATATGTACCATGAAAATTTTGAAATCTATACATCGATGAGAGCATATTAGTTTTCCAACAATTCTTTGTACATTATGTATTTATATTTTTTGTAGCGCAAAGGTATGCCAAGGGCCTTCTACGACTTCTTCTACAATGGACCAATGCTCAGTGATATATGGCATGATTTCATCATATCTATCATCAATGATACCACTAATAATTAAAATACCTGTATCAGTAATTTTTCGGTCTATTACAGGCAATAGCATTTTCAATGGATCCACCGTTAAATTCGCTAATACCACATCGGCTACACCATGATAGTCTACATCTAAGTCACCATGAATGATAGTGGCCTGTACACGGTTGTTATCACAGTTGATTTGAGCTTGTTTGGCCGCACTTTCATCAATATCAATGCCCGTTAATGTATGAAAGCCTAATTTAGCGGCCACAAGTAATAAAATACCTGTACCAGTGCCAATATCTAGGCATTCTTTATGTTCCTTCCCCTCACTGTATTTTGCCAACAGTTTCGCACATGAACGAGTTGTTTCGTGAGCGCCTGTACCAAAGGATAATTCAGAATCGATTTCTATGATTTGATCATCTGGTTTCGCGTCATAGTCCTGCCAAGTTGGGTTAATGATAATATGAGGCAAAATTTCTGTAGGTTCAATGTATTGTTGCCAACTATTGAGCCACGTGGAATCATCCACCTCATTGGTTACCATATCAATAACGTTAATTTTCGCTGCATTAAGACGTTCTGTAACAATTGCGGTAAAATCCTCGCCACTCATTCCTTCTGGTCCATAGAGGGTAATTTTAACGTGTTCTGGGGTATCTTCTATATCTTCTTCTATAATTCCATTATCTGCATAATCGCTAAAAAGAGTAGTCACCTCATCGGTGGCTACTCTTTCGCAAATAATGGATAGTTCAATCCATTTCATGTATGCTCCTTGTTGTGTTTACACTAGTAACAGTATGTAGCATTCATTTAAAAGCATCTTTTAATTTATCAAACAAGCCTTTGCTAACTTGTAATACGTTTACATCTTCGTCACTTTCATTTGCAAAGCGAAGTAAGAGTTCACGTTGTTTTTCAGTCAATTTTTTAGGTGTTTGAACCGTTACGATAATGTGTTGATCCCCACGTTGGTTCGGGTTTCTAAGGTATGGAATGCCTTTGCCTTTAATTCTGAATGCTGTACCTGTTTGAGTACCTTCCGGAATCTTCAAGTCTACTTTACCATCTAAAGTATTCACTTGTACAGTAGCACCCAATGCAGCTTGTGCAAAACTAATATTTACACGGCTCACAACATCATTGCCATTACGTTCAAATTCTTTATGTGGACGTACGTAAATGTATACGTACAAATCACCTTTAGGACCGCCTAAAATACCTGGTTCACCTTCGTTAGCTACGCGCAAACGGGAACCATTATCCACCCCTGGTGGAACTTTAATAGCGATTTTACGTTTCGCAATAACTTGTCCTTCACCACGACATTTAGAACATTTCTTTTCGATAATTTTCCCAGAGCCATGACATTTAGAACAAGTTCGTTGTGTACGCATTTGACCAAATGGTGTATTTTGTACCACAGATTCTTGACCTGTACCACGACAGTTAGGACATGTATCCACTTTTGAACCAGGTTCACCGCCTGTGCCATGACAATGATCACATTCTTCATGACGATGTACAGTGATGTCCATGGATTTACCAAAGGCTGCATCTTCAAAGGAAATATCAATATCTTCTCGAAGATCGTTACCTTTTTGTGGTCCTTGTTGTTGACGACCGCCACCACCAAAGAACATATCGAATATATCACCAAATCCACCAGCTTGCCCGCCAAAGCCGCCTTGGAAACCACCGGCACTGGCGCCTCCACCTTGGGTAAAAGCGTCGTGTCCGTATTGGTCATATTGAGCTTTTTTTGTGTCATCCGATAACACTTCATAGGCTTCATTAGCTTCTTTAAACTTTTCTTCTGCCTCTTTAGGATTGTCTCGGTTCACATCGGGATGGTATTGACGTGCCTTTTTACGAAAGGCCTTTTTGATTTCGTCTTGGGACGCATTTCTGTCGACCCCTAGGACTTCATAATAGTCTCTAGCCATCTATTTGTTACCAGCCCTTCTTAGTTGTTTTTCTTTTCGTCATCAACTACTGTGTAATCAGCATCTACTACATTGTCGTCTGCTTTTGCAGAACCTTCAGCACCTTGAGCGCCAGCAGCTTCTTGATCTTGTTGTGCTTGTGCATACATTTGTTCCGCAATTTTGTGTAATGGAGCAGTTAATGCTTCGCTGTCTTTTTTGATGTCTTCGGTATTGCCAGATTCGATAGATTTTTTCAATTTATCTTTCGCTTCTTCAACTTCTTTCATCAATGCAGCATCGCCTTTACCTTCAAGGTCTTTCAATGCTTTTTCAGCTTGGTATACAAGAGAATCAGCGTTATTTTTAACGTCTAATTCTTCTTTTTTCACTTTATCTTCTGCTGCATGAGCTTCTGCTTCTTTCACCATGCGATCGATTTCTTCTTGTTGCAAACCGCTGGAAGAAGTGATAGTGATTTTTTGTTCTTTGCCTGTACCTAAATCTTTAGCTTTTACGTGTACGATACCGTTAGCATCGATGTCGAAAGTAACTTCGATTTGAGGAACCCCACGAGGAGCTGCAGGAATGCCATCAAGGTTGAAACGACCTAATGTTTTGTTATCTGCTGCGAATTCACGTTCACCTTGCAATACATGGATATCAACGGATGGTTGATTATCTGCTGCAGTGGAGAACACTTGGGATTTAGATGTAGGAATAGTTGTGTTACGGTCGATAATACGAGTGAATACACCACCCATAGTTTCGATACCCAAAGACAATGGAGTTACATCAAGTAACAATACGTCTTTTACTTCACCAACAAGTACGCCACCTTGGATAGCAGCACCGATAGCTACACATTCATCAGGGTTAACGTTTTTAGTTGGTTCTTTGCCAAGAACGCGTTTGATAGCTTCTTGAACAGCTGGAATACGAGAGGAACCACCAACCAATAATACTTT
The DNA here is from genome assembly GCA_009929605.1 of Negativicutes bacterium. Classification (GTDB taxonomy): domain Bacteria; phylum Bacillota; class Negativicutes; order Veillonellales; family Veillonellaceae; genus Veillonella; species Veillonella absiana. The sequence continues at coordinate 16,491 of SAAC01000023.1, read as the reverse complement.
ATCGATTTCAGAAGCGGACAAACCAGAGTCAGCCAATGCTTTACGAGTTGGTTCAATAGTTGCTTCTACTAAGTCATGTGTTAATTCTTCAAATTTAGCACGAGTCAAAGTCAAGTCTAAATGTTTAGGACCTGTTGCATCAGCTGTGATGAATGGCAAGTTGATGTTTGTGCTAGCTACGCCAGACAATTCAATTTTTGCTTTTTCAGCAGCTTCTTTCAAACGTTGGTCAGCCATTTTATCATTGGACAAGTCGATACCGGAATCTTTTTTGAATTCGTCGATCAACCAGTTCATGATACGTTGGTCAAAGTCATCACCACCAAGATGGTTATTACCACTTGTAGCTTTTACTTCGAATACGCCATCGCCTAATTCAAGGATGGAAACGTCGAATGTACCACCACCAAGGTCGAATACAAGGATTTTGCCATCTTCGTCTTTATCTACACCGTATGCCAATGCGGCTGCAGTTGGTTCGTTGATGATACGAAGAACTTCAAGACCAGCAATAGCACCAGCGTCTTTTGTTGCTTGACGTTGAGCATCAGTGAAGTATGCAGGAACAGTGATAACTGCTTGGGATACAGTTTCACCTAAGTATGCTTCTGCGTCTGCTTTAATTTTTTGCAATACCATTGCAGAGATTTCTTGAGGTGTGTATGCTTTACCTTCTACAGTTACTTTGTAATCAGAACCCATGTGACGTTTGATGGATGCGATTGTGTTTTCAGGGTTGGATACAGCTTGACGTTTTGCCAATTGACCAACTAAACGTTCCCCATTTTTTGCGAAACCAACAACGGATGGGGTTGTACGCGCGCCTTCTTGATTAGTAATAACGACTGCTTCGCCGCCTTCCATAACCGCTACGCAAGAATTTGTAGTACCTAAGTCAATACCAATTACTTTTGCCATGTTAAATGACCTCCTAAATTAATGTTTTTGTATATCGATTAATGTGTAAATTGTAAATTAATTTCCAGATACTTTCACCATTACTGGTCGAATGCACCGACCGTCAACAGTGTAACCAGTTTGTAATACTTCTACCACTGTATCCTCTGGATATTCATCAGTTTCAACACGCATAATTGCTTGGTGAAGATTTGGATCGAATGGTTGTCCCACTGCTTCAATTGGTGCCAAACCATGTTTTTGTAATGTTGCCATCAAGTTTTGATGGATCATCACAAAACCATCAAGGAATGTTTTCGCATCGCCTTCTGCAGGAGATTGAACGGCTCTTTCAAAATTGTCGAGCACTGGCAATAAGTCAGCAAGCACATTACCTTTTACAAATCCAGATAATTGTTCTTTTTCTTGATTTGTGCGGCGTCTAAAATTATCGAAATCCGCTTGTAAACGCTTGTAGCGATTATCGAATTCGTTTTTTAGTTCCTCTAGCACTTGTGTTGCATCAACAACAGCCTCCTCTGTATCCTCCACGACCTCAGCCTCTACAGCCTCAGCACCGGCATCTACAGTATTCTCAGCGTCATTTACAGTGTTTTCCGTAGTTTCATCAACTACATCTTGTTTAACTTCTTCAGACATACTTGCCACCTTTCTATTTGTTTTGGTTGTTAGCCATTGTATCCATCAATTGTTTCATATAGGTTAGCATCCCAATGATTCGACTATATTCCATACGCGTAGGCCCTAAAATTGCCAAGGTACCCACTTGCTTTTCAGGTGTAGAAAAATCAGCTTGAATGACACTCATATCATGTAAAGATTCCACAGGATTTTCCGTACCGATTTTTACTTTCACAGGCGTTGGAGAACCATCCACTAACAACCGTGTTAATTGATTTTGTTCCTCCACTAATGAAAGTATAGGCTGCACCTTTTCAACGTTTTTAAATTCTGGTTGATTTAATAACTCAGTGGCCCCTACGGAATAGAACAATTTTCGTTTAGTAATAGCTCGGTGTAAGGTTTCACAGAAAATCAATAACAACTGTCGTGGTCCCTCGATTTGTGTAATCAAGGATGCCAGTTTTTCAGGTGTTATATCTTGAATGAAAGTATCTTGCAAGGCATTACTAAATTTAACGGCTGTCACCTGCAACACATCTATGGACACCGCCTCTTTAAAGTACATTAACTCATTATCGAGAGCGCCCGTTTCTGTGATGACCACCATGACGGCTTGATGTGTATCTAGCGATAATACATGAATAAATTTGAGTAGCGCCCGATTATGTGCAGGTGCTAGGAATAAACTCATACTATGACTCACTTGGGAAATCACTTTCGCCATATTCAGGAATAGTTCGCTGCTAGAACCTGTTGTGTCATGGTAAATCGTTTGGATTCGTTTCGCATCCTCTGCAGGTACGTCCTGTTGATTCATCATGGAATCTACATAGAGACGATACCCCTTAGCGGATGGTATCCGTCCAGCCGATGTATGTGGCTGTTCTAAATACCCTAATTCTTCTAAATCAGACATTTCATTGCGAACCGTGGCCGGGCTAATACCAAGATTATAATTCTTGGCAATTGTCCGTGAACCCACCGGTTCAGCTGACTTAACATAATCTTCTATAATCGCTCGTAAGATGCGCTGTTTACGTTCATCCATAATGACACCTCACTTGTTAGCACTCATCTAATTCGAGTGCTAATCGCATGTATAATATTATCACAGTCAAGAAAATTGTCAAGTAAAAAATTCCATATAAAGTTAGAAAAAATCTATTTAGTCAAAAAGACAAAGACAGCAATTGATTTTCAATTGCTGTCTTTTAGAGCTTGTGTATGTTCTATAAATTTTATAGAGTTATATTTTCTAATGGATTCCCAACTCTTTTAAGCAGTCCTCCTAAACGTTCTTTCGGCTTCGCCTCACTGGCATACCACTCAATAATGACATCACTAGCCTTCTTTGCCTGTTCAATAGTGAGATTTTTCGCCAAAATTTGACCTTTAGCAGGCGTGTGAGAAGATTGACCACCTACGACTAGCAAAAAACCATTTGTAGTGCCTACAAAGGCAATATCCTTAATCATAGAGTCGGGACAATTACGGCCGCAACCAGAAATGCCGATTTTACACTTATGTGCCATAGAACGGCCATAATGGGAACGTTCAATATGATCAGCGAGCTCCATCGTTTCCATTTGACCATTTTTACAGCCATCTTTACCTACGCAAGCAATCAGGGAATTCACACCACGATGTACAACGGGGCGAACGCCGTCTGGTAATTCAGCAATGAGTGCTGGCTTATCATCCTTTTCAATGCCAGTGATTTGCAATCCTGTCACAACGTGACGGAAGGAACCACCATATTTTTCTGCTAAATCAATGCAAGCTTTCATTTGTTCCAAGGTAAATTCATTATGAGTACCATGTATAATTACAGATGTTTTCATATTTCTCTCCTATTTTTAAGACTATGCTTGCATGTATTCATCATCATCCAGTAGTACTATATCAAAATTTTTCTAGTTTAGCTATGATTAAATTTACAGGTACTCATCTCATATTATAGATTTCTTAAATTATCACCTTTAACATTGTTTTCATTCCATCCAATTAATGCATAATGATGATTAGTGTGTTCATCTATCTTATTTATCCAGTTTATCTCATTACTAGCTTTAGCCAGTAATAACTTATTTGTAGTTCCAGATAGGTAAAGAGACGAATTAATTACCCACCAATTACATGGAATGCCTGCGCGCTTAAGGTCCTCCTCAAGACGAGTAGCCTCATATACAGGTGTTGCTTCTGCTAACGTTACGATGATAACTTCAGTTTCTTTATTATTACGTAACCTTGGTAATAATTTTTTGACACTTACAGGTACTTCACCTTGTGAACGTGCTATTTCCTTATGATAACTTTGGGTAGCATCTAATAATAACAATGTATGACCTGTAGGAGCTGTATCAATTACAACAATTTGTTCATCCGCTTTATCAACAATTTCAGCAAATGCTCTAAAAACGGCTATTTCTTGTGTACAAGGTGAACGAAGATCTTCTGTAACATATGCAATATCTTCCTCGGACATCGTATCTCGTGCTTTATTTATAACAGCTTCTTGATACTTCTTTAACTCTTTTTCTTCATCAATATAACTCATTGTTATATGGCTATTTTCATCTAGAACAAATTTTAAATGTGCCGCTGGGTCAGTTGTTGCTAAATGAACTTTTTTACCTTTATCTGAAAGCCCTAATGCTATCGCTGCTGCAATTGTTGTTTTGCCGACACCACCTTTCCCCATTGTAAAAATTACTCTTTTATTTTCTGCAAAAAGTCTATCTATAATCGCTTGTAGCCTTATTATATTTGTATCATGAAGCTGTTCTTTATTAGCAATATAATGATCCTCTTTAAGCAAGGCTCTTACATTAGTAATTCCCGTAATATTATAAGCTCTTAAAGGAATATAATATTTTTGTAATTCTGATAAAGATATCGGTATATTTGATAAAGCTGTATGTTGCTTATCATATAAGTGTTTTGAAACACTATCATCATATGTGTCCATAACACCATTGATTATTAATAGCTGATTTTTAATACCTATATTGAATAATTCTTGGGAAGCTCTTTCTGCTTCTTTCAGTGGTGCTACATCTGGTCTAGATACCAATATTAAGGTTGTTTGTCTATCATCCGCTAAAGTTTCTACAGCCTTTTTATACATATCTTTTTTATCTTCTAGACCTGCTAACTGACCAAGACAAGATGCTCCGTGTGTATTTTCACTAATAAAATTACTCCAAGCAGACGGGAGTTGAAGCATTCTTAATGTGTGACCTGTAGGTGCTGTATCAAAAATTATATGGTCGTATTCTTCAGCAATAGTTTTATTGGTAATAAAATTAGAAAACTCATTAAAAGCAGCAATTTCCACTGTACAAGAACCCGATAACTGTTCTTCCATATTTGTGATAATAGAATCTGGCAATTTACCTCTAAAAGGTGCAATAACACTTTCTTTATACTCGTAAGCTGCTCTAATAGGGTCTAAATTTGCAACCACAAGACCTTTTACCTCGTCTATAGGTGTCCCTTTGCTGCTTAGTTCAGTAGCAAATACATCTTGTAAGTTTGATGCTGGATCTGTACTAATTAATAATACTTTTTTCCCTCCATCGGCTAATGCTACTGCTGTTGCACAAGCAGTCGATGTTTTACCAACACCACCTTTACCTGTAAAAAAAAGATATTTTGTTACATTTATACTTTGTGTATTAAAGAGTTTCATATGCTATCTCCTTTAACAAGATTCATCATTTCCACAACAAGAGGTATTTTCTACGTTATCTGCACAGTTACACTCATTTGGATTGATATTCTCACAATTATCTAACAAATCTGAGGGGATAGATAATAAAGAAACAAACTCCTCATTGGTAGGATATCTACCAGTAACACTAATTACATCATCAATTAATACGACAGGTAATCCATCAGCACCATGCACATTTATATAGTCATTAATTGTTTTATTGTTAATAAATTCCATAGGCGCAACATTTAAATTAAAGCGATCAACTATTACATTATGTTTTTTTAGTGAATTTAATACAGTTGAAATTCTCAATAACTCTGGATCAATACTAACACCGCATACACCAGTTTCACAACATAAGGCTGGATCAAAAATAGTCATTTTTTTCATATTAACATCTCCTTGCTTAATAAAATTTAAATAGGCAAATATATTATGTTACTAAATAGACTTCATCTATAGATAAGAATTTATAACCATCATACTTTTCACTTTAAGTTATTATTCCTGTCTCAATGCGAAACTTAAGATCTAATATTTTTTTATAAATTATATTAGCTGTATCAATAAAATCAATAGCGCTTTTTCCAGTAGGATCTTCGATTCCCCAATCCTCACGATAACGACATGGTAAAAATGGACAAGTAACATTACATCCCATTGTAATCACAATATCTACATCAGGAATCTTATCTAATGTTTTAGAATATTGATTGGTCATATCATATTGATATACCTCCAATACAGTTTTGATTGCGTCTGGATTAATAAATGGAACTTGCTCAGTTCCAGCTGAATAGCTTTCAAAAGTATCTGATGCAAATAATGTTCCTAAAGCTTCTGCTATTTGACTTCTACATGAGTTATGAACACATATAAAAGCAACTTTAGGTTTCATAAACACCCCCCCTTTAGTGAATTATTAAATTGTTTTAAAAAAAATTTTTTTAATAGCTTATAAAGTTTGATGATGAAACTCACATAGATATCCATCTATATATCATGCTAAAAAATATAATGTATAAACCAATATACATTATATTTTTACATATTTACTTACAAATACAATCATCACTATCTTAAAATAGATCACTTAGGAAAGCTTTAAACCCTTTAATTTCTAACTCATTCAAACGATAAAAATTGTTCTTTCCATCTTTTCTACTTAAAACTAAACCACATTCACATAAGATTTTCATATGATGTGATAAGGTTGGTTGCGTGATATTGAACTTTTCAAGTATTTCGCAAGCACACAATTCTCCGCATGATAACATATTAATTATCATAAGTCTGTTAGTATCAGATAATGCTTTTAATTTTCCTGAATGTATTTCATAATTCTTATTCATATTCAGCTCCAAAACATTGATATCTATCTATATGTATTATAACCAACGTATAAATATCTGTCAATTTCAACACTACTTTAAATAACAAGATATGTGCCAATTATAATCATCAAAATTTAATCTATGCTTTATCTCAAAAACTGTGAGAACACATAGTTCCCATGTTTGGCCCCCACCGAGTTCAATCTATAGGAGCCATTATCTGAAATGAGTAAATTATCTTTCACCAAGGAATCAATAATCGTACCGAACTCATCCATGAGATGTACGCCAAAGGCATCGAAGAAATGTTGTTCATTGATACCCCCTTTTGTACGCAATGCGAGGAAGCAATAATCCTCTTGGGCTCGTTCAGTAGAAATGGGGTCGCGTTCCATTGCGGGCAGTACATCACGACCTAGCATTTGCAAATAAGGTACTACGTAACGATTATTGCCACGACGAATACCATTATAGAAGGAATGGGCACCAGCGCCAAATCCAAGGTAATCCTTGTATTGCCAATATCGCAAGTTATGTCGACTGTAGGCCTCATGTTTAGCAAAATTAGATATTTCATAACGTTCAAAGCCTAAAGCCTCAATACCATCCATCATGGCATCATACATGTCATCTTCAATATCCTCATCTGGCAGCGAAAGAGATTCACGACGAACTAGATGTTCTAAATACGTTCCTTCCTCTACCTGCAATCCATAGGTAGAAATATGGTTGATTGGCAATGTATTAACAATGGCGAGATTGCGCTCGATATCTTCAATGGTTTGATTAGGCAATGCATAAATCAAATCAAGATTAATATCAGTAAAACCTATATCGTAGGCCTCTGTAATTTGTTCTATCGCCTCACGAGAAGTGTGGCTACGATGTAAAAATCGCAACGCCTCATCATCAAAGGTTTGCACACCAAAACTTATTCGATTAAATCCCATATTGTGCAGTCCAGACAACTGGGCATGTGTTGTTTCGCCTGGATTTGCTTCAATAGAGATTTGCACATTGGGTTTGAATGTAAAATGATGAGCCAATCGCTCCATAATAAGTTCGATGTGTGAATTAGATAATTCTGTTGGGGTGCCTCCACCAAAATAAATCGTATCCACCGGGCATGTGGTGGACTCTGGTTGCTGTGCGCACCAAAGATCGATTTCCTTGATAAGGGCCTCTACATAATCATCGTAATACGCCGTGAGTCCCTGATAGGCAGGAAAATCACAGTATATACATTTTTGTTTACAAAACGGGATATGAAGATAAATCCCCATATCCCGAGTTTGTGCTGTTTGATTTGTTGTCATTTAGTCTTCAACCTTCAAGATAGCCATGAATGCTTCTTGTGGAATTTCAACGCTACCAACGGCTTTCATACGTTTTTTACCTTCTTTTTGTTTTTCTAGAAGTTTACGTTTACGGCTGATGTCACCACCGTAACATTTGGCTAATACGTCTTTACGCCATGCTTTTACCGTTTCACGAGCTACGATTTTCGTACCTACTGCAGCTTGAATTGGAATTTCAAACATCTGACGAGGAATGAGTTCTTTCAATTTTTCAGCTAGTGCACGACCACGCATAGCAGCGCGATCCTTATGAACGATGATGGACAACGCATCCACTGGTTCGCCATTTAACAAGATATCCATTTTTACCATTGGGGACGTTTGGTATCCGATGAGTTCATAATCAAGGGATGCATAGCCTTTTGTAGCAGATTTCAATTTATCGAAATAATCGTAAATGATTTCGCTCAATGGTAAATGATAAATCACGGATACACGAGTTTCGTCGAGGTATTCCATGTGTTGGTATTCCCCACGTTTATCTTGTGAAAGTTCCATAATAGTACCTACATAGTCTTTCGGTACGATAGTCGTAGCTTTCACATATGGTTCCTCAATGTGTTCGATTTCTGTTGGTGGTGGTAATTTAGCAGGATTATCGACCTCTAGCATTTCGCCATTTGTTTTGAAAACCTTATAGTTTACAGATGGTGCCGTCGTAATCAATGTTAAATTGTATTCCCGTTCCAAACGTTCTTGGATAACATCCATGTGCAATAGACCAAGGAAACCACAACGGAAACCAAATCCCAACGCCAACGATGTTTCTGGTTCGTATTCAAGAGCAGCATCGTTAAGGTTTAATTTTTCTAACGCATCCCGTAGATTTTCATAATCCTTAGATTCTGTTGGATACAAACCGCAATATACCATGGATACAGCCTTGCGATAACCAGGCAATGGTTCCGCTGCAGGGCGTTCCGCTAATGTTACAGTATCACCTACGTGACAATCGCGTACGTTTTTGATACTCGCGGCAATACAACCTACAGAGCCACATGGCAATTCTCTTACAGGCACGAGATTTGGTGTAAATACACCTAGCTCTGTGACCTCAAAATCCTTGCTATCGTGCATCATGCGAATGGTATCTTTTACTTTCAAAGAACCTTCCTTTACACGAACGTAGGCAATAGCACCCTTGTAAGAGTCAAAACGAGAGTCAAAAATAAGAGCACGTGTTGGTTCAGCAGATTTATCTGGTGGTGCTGGAATTTTTTCAACAATAGCCTCTAAAATTTCAGGGATACCAATACCAGATTTAGCGCTACAAAGAACTGCTTCAGATGCATCTAATCCGATGATATCTTCGATTTCCTTTTTCACGCGTTCAGGATCTGCAGATGGCAAATCAATTTTATTGATGACAGGAATGATTTCCAAATCATGTTCTAATGCCAAATATACATTGGCCAAAGTTTGTGCCTCTACGCCTTGGGCTGCATCGACAACGAGCAAAGCGCCTTCACAAGCAGCCAAAGAACGAGATACTTCGTAACTAAAGTCAACATGACCTGGAGTATCAATTAAATTTAATGTGTATTGTTCCCCATCCTTAGCTGTGTGCAAAATGCGCACGGATTGTGCCTTGATGGTGATACCACGTTCCCGCTCTAAATCCATGGAGTCCAATACTTGGGCCTCCATCTCACGTTTTTGAAGCGTTCCAGTATATTCAATTAATCGGTCAGCAATTGTTGATTTACCATGGTCGATATGAGCAATGATACAAAAATTGCGAATACGTTCTGTTGACATAATTACCTCACTAACAAACTTTGTCGATTACGGCACCACCCAATAAACGGGTACCGTCGTAAAAGGCCACGGATTGGCCTGGTGTGATAGCACGTTGCGCTTCTTCAAAGACAACTTCCATTGTGTCGTCTGCTAAAATGCGTGCTACACATGGGGATGGATTGGCAGCATAACGGATTTTACCTTCTGCACGTAATTCTTTAGGGAATTCCCCATCCAAGTGATTATAGAATTTACAAATCATACGATTTGTGAATAATCCTTCATCAGGTCCTACCACTACTTCATTGCGTTCACCGTCAAGACGGATTACATATAATGGTGTTTTGTAGGCGATACCTAGACCTTTACGTTGGCCAATGGTGTAATTGAATAAACCATTATGTTTACCCAACACTTCACCGGACTCTAATACAATATTACCAGGTTTTGGTTTGGAATCCATTTCCTCGGTAATTAATTTTTGGTAGTTACCATTTGGTAAGAAACAAATATCTTCGCTATCTGGTTTATTAGCTACAGGCAAATTGTATTCCGCCGCCATTTTGCGCGTTTCCGTTTTGCATTGGTTACCCAATGGGAACATCAAATGACTCAAAATACGTTGGTTCATGTTGTACATAACATAGCTTTGATCCTTTGTAGAATCCGTGCCTTTATGTAATTCATAACGTTTTGCTTCTTCATTATAGTTAACTTGTGCGTAGTGACCAGTGACCATATGTGTGGCACCTAATTCAATAGCACGTTCCAACATCAAATCAAATTTGATGTTTTTATTACAGAATACACAAGGGTTCGGTGTACGACCATAAGAGTATTCTTTCACGAAATAATCTACTACATTTTCGTAGAATACATCGCGTGCGTCAATGACGTGATGTTCTATCCCTAAGAAATCACACATCTTTTTGGCATCCGTTACCGCCAATGGAACAGAATCATAATCCGTGCCACTAACCCATAACCACAAGGTAATGCCAAATACTTTGTAACCTTGCTTTAACAACATTGCTGCAGTGAGTGAGCTATCTACGCCACCACTCATTGCTACGGCAACAACTTTTTCCATGCTTTCTCCTTCTGAAAGAAACGACTACTTAGCCACTTCTAACTCATACATCAAAACAGAGTGAAAGTCCGAATGAGTATAAAAAAACTACATCATATCAGAGTAAAAGTCTGACTGTGCAATAAACCAACTTATATTATATCCTATTACACCACTAGTTGAATAGGTATTTTGAAAATTTTCGAAATACTACTTTCTATTCGCCAAAATTTCTTCAGCAGCGCCAAGAATACCTAGCATAGAATGTTCGAATACTAAACCGCCTTGCATAAAGATTGTATATGGCGGGCGGACTGGACCATCGGCACTCAATTCAATACTGGAACCTTGTACAAAGGTACCACCAGCCATGATGATTTGATCTTCATAACCAGGCATATCGCCAGGTACAGGACGTACATGCGCATCTACAGGAGAATAGGCTTGCATGCCACGACAGAATTGTTCCATTTCGTCTGCATTATGCAAATTAATGGCTTGAATTAAATCAAAGCGTTCTGCATCCACATTGGGGAATACTTCATAGCCCAATAATTGACCTACTGCTGCGGTGTATACAGCCCCCTTTAAGGCTTGTAACACTACATGTGGTGCTAGGAATAAGCCTTGGAAGAACAAACGATAACCCGGAGCATAGGAACCCATGTGATTACCGAGACCTGGTGCAGTTAATTGGTACGCTACGTCCTCAACGAGATCTTCACGACCAACTACATACCCACCTGTTGGGGCAATGCCACCGCCAGCATTTTTAATCAAGGAGCCAGCCATAATATCGGCACCGCCTTCTAATGGTTCCTCTAATTCTGTAAATTCACCATAACAGTTATCTACAAAGCAAATGGTGTTAGGATTTTTAGCTTTCACCACGTCGCAAATTGTACGAATATCGGCGATAGATAATGGTTCACGAGTGCTGTAACCACGGGAACGTTGGATTACAACGACGCGTGTATTTTCATTGACCGCGTCCACAATGCCCTCTAAATCGTATGTGCTATCTACCAATGGTACCTCGTGATAGATGAAGCCTTTTTCAATCAAGGAGCCGCGAACCTCACGAGTGGAACCGATAACAGATTGCATCGTATCGTATGGCGCCCCAACAGCATAGACAAATTCATTGCCGTCCTTGCCATTACCTAATAGCGCCATTAACGTAGTGGCCAATGCGTGTGTACCAGATACGAAATGTGCACGAATAAGTGCTTTTTCCCCCTTAAATACATGGGCGAATACTTCGTCCAATTTTTCACGCCCGCTATCGTTATAACCATACCCAGAGGAACCATTGAAATGGTAATCAGACACTTGGCATGCCTTAAATGCTTGCAATACCTTTTTCGTATTGGCCAAGGCGATAGGTTCAAATTTCTTAAATTGTGGCTCTGCCAAGGCTAAGGCCTGTTCACGTATTTCTTCTAATGTCATGTTACATTCCTAACTATATAGTTTCAGGTTTATCATCACTAAACCTTTTAAAATAATATTTCAAATTCTATGTAAACTAATTACTGAATTGACACAATTGTCGAGCCGATGTATACACATCGTTGCCCGTCATGCCCCTTTCAATATGAATCCATTGAATATACGGCATCCGCTTGTACCAAGTGATTTGACGTTTTGCGAAATGTCGTGTATTTTTTTGAATTAACTCACGGCATTCATCGAGACTGATGTCCCCATACAAATGTTGTACCACTTCTTTATAACCAATGCCTTTGAAAGCTTGGCAATTGGGCGACACACCATTCGCGAGGATTTGTTCTACTTCTGCTACTAGCCCAGCCTCAAACATGAGGTCTACTCGCAAATTAATGCGTTCATATAGCTCATCACGATTGCGTATGAGGCCGATGACAGGGCCTTCAAAACTGAGACCATCCTTTGTCTGATGACGAAGTGCATCATAATCCCCTGCACTCATGAGTTCAATTGCTCGATATAAACGATGTTTATCCTGCAATACTAGAGTAATTTCACCTTGTTTCGCTAAATGCTCTGCATAGGTACGCAAACCTTCAATGCCCTCTGTATCATAGAGTTCATCTAATTGTTCGCGTAATTCGGGATTTGGCTTGGTATCATTAAATCCATAATTTTCCAGTAGTGATTGCACATATAATCCAGTACCACCAGATAAAATAGGAATCTCACTACGGTCATTGCATTCTGAAATCAATTGTTTCGCTTGTTCTTGGAACACACTAACGCTATAGGAATCATCGGGCTCAAGAATGTCGATTAAATAATGTTGAGCGCTAGCCAATTCCTCAGCGGTAGGCTTTGCCGTCCCAATATTTAGTTGTTTATAGACCTGGTAGGCATCACCAGAAATAATAGGCGATTGAAACTCATGGGCCAATCGCAATGTTAATTCCGTCTTGCCTACCGCCGTAGGTCCTACAATGGTAATTAATCGATTCACTGGTACCTCTTATCAAATAAATTCTTGATATTTTTTTACTACAATTTCTTACTAGAATATCATGTAATCGGACTTACATTGTGGGAATTTATATGCGCTCCACGTAATACACACCATAGCAAATGCGACTATATTTGCCGCCCACCCATTCATGAGGCTGTAATATCTTAAATATACTGGCAAATGGTCGTTCTTTAATGACAACCTTGTACTTTGCCACACGGCAGGCTTGGTGAAAGCTATCTATAGACAGTGGTTCTTCATGAATATGGCCACGAAGACTCAAAAATTGAGGGCTTTCCTCGATGGGCTTTTCAAACATGGGATCAAAATAGACCACATCAAAGGAATCATTGTCCGCTTGAGCAAGGTAATCTATATAATTTCCGTGGATAGCCTCTATGCGCCGAAGTGCATTCGTCACTTCCTTATTATCATGCACAAAATGCTGCAATCCATACTTTGTTATATACCATAGTGGTAAAGCAGCTTCGAGGCCCGTTATACGAGCCTCTGGATAGGCGTAGGTCATAATAATAGAATCACTAGCAAGACCTAATGTGCAATCTAAAATGGAAAATTGCTCTGGAGATTCAATTTTAACGGCCTCCACTAGATGATCTTGTTCGCCTCGTTCTAAACGAAGTATGCGTAACTGCGCCATAGACAGATGAAAATAATGTTCTTTGCCGGGACCTGTATAGAGTGATGGTCCTGTATTTTGAAAATTCAAAATACTATCAGCCTTGTACTGTTCTTGCAGCTTAGGCAGAGATTGTCCTTTTCTTACCACATAGGGCCAGCCTAACACTTGTGCTTCCTGCTTTGCATGTGATTTTAATGCTTCCTTAGCCTTCTGTGAGACAGTGACGATATTCATATTGTCTCCTTTCAGCTAAGCTAGCAATTACACAATCGCATTAATAATTTGTTACAACCTTAACACCAATATAGGATGCATCAGTATTCTGATGCATTAACATAGTCAATACAAACTATTATTTAATTTCCCCTTAGGAACGTAGGAATAATTTACCTAGTTCATCTGGTGTAAATTTAATAATCGTTGGACGACCATGTGGGCACACATATGGTTTGTCTGTAGTAAATAGATCCTCAATCAATACGAACATTTGATACATATTGAGATTGTGACCAGATTTTATGGCACCACGACAAGACGCATAGGCCAACATTTCATGACGAAGTTGAGACTTCGTTGGCTGTTGATGATCATGAAGATAGGTGAAAACGTATTGTAAAATTTCCTCTACCTTACTCTCTAAAATATCTACTGGACTACCCACAACCTTAATTTGTGTTGGTCCACCGAGTTCCACGTCAAAACCCAAATCAAGTAATGCGTCTCGTTCTTCTTCAACCAGCGTCATGTCCTCATCTGTAGCATTCATATAGGTTGGCATTAACGCAACTTGCATAGGAATGGCCTCGGCAGATTTGCAAAGTCTATCATAGCGAACGCGTTCATGCGCTGCATGTTGATCGATGATAAATAAATCATCACCTTTTTTTGCCAAAATATAGCAGGATGCCACTTGTCCCATCGGTAAGAGCCCACTGTTATGAATAATGCGATGCGAATCGGTGGAATCAGTAGAACTAGCTAAATTCGTAGAATCTATAGAACCAGTAGAATCGATAGAGCCATTAGAATCTGTAGATATAAGAGAATTATTGAAACCTGTAGATTCCGATACACTCGGATTCGTTTGATAGAGGCTCTTAAATTTAGCCTTATCTTCTTCTGTATAACTACGATATTCCGTAGGCACTTCATGGAATGAGCTATCATTCATGAAGGATTCCTGTTCAAAGGAACATTTCGGTGCCGGTGTAAACCCTTCTGTTTTTAATCGACGTATAAACTCATTCGTATCATCGCGAATGACTTCATAGCCAGGCTTATGACGGCCACCATATACTTTATCTACATTGACTGCTGTGGCAATGGTGTCTGGCTGATTATGTAGTTCCGTAAATCCATTGTCCGCTGTACCACCAGTTATACCACTACTGTTATTAGTAGACTCCAAGTACTGTGATGACTCTCGTTCATAGCGTTGATGCAATGGATTATCCAAGGCATTTAAAATACCATGGTACACAGCCTTGAAAATGATTTTATCGTCAGAGAATTTAACCTCACTTTTACGAGGATGAACATTAATATCCACCATCTCAGCCGGCACGATAATATTCAGCACCACAAGAGGATGTCCATTCTTAGGCAATAATGCATGGTAGGCATTATCGATGGCCTTGGCAATAGTACGATCTGAAATAACGCGGTTATTCACGATAATCGTCTGCCAACCACGAGTACTCTTGAGGAGTGTTGGTTTACTCACCACACCGTCAATGACGATACTTTCACTTTCATAAGCGATAGGAAATAAATCCTCTCGCGTTTTATAGCCGTACAAGGCCGTCACCGTATCTGTGACAGTACCATTACCTGGGGTAATGATGCTCACCTTGTCATCCACGGTCAATTTAAAGGAAATATGTGGATTGCTCAATGCTAATTTACCCACAATATCCTGAATTTTCGAGCTTTCAGTACGGTCGGTTTTTAAAAATTTACGACGTGCTGGGGTGTTATAAAACAACTCACGCACCTCAATAGTCGTACCCGGTGCCGCCCCATAGGGAATGCAATCAGTGAAAGACCCACCATCAATGGTAATACGCGTCCCTAGATCAGAGTCCTGTTTGCGGGTAGTCAATGAAAAATGAGATACCGATGCAATACTTGCCAAGGCCTCACCACGGAAACCTAAAGATGCAATATCAAAGAGGTCCTCTACGGCTTGAATTTTGCTCGTCGCATGGCGGAGCACAGCAAGACGTGCATCCTCCTCGGTCATACCCACACCATCATCAGTGATGCGCATATAGGCGATACCTCCCTCTGCAATTTCCACGTCGATAGATTTTGAACCAGCATCAATGGAGTTTTCAATTAATTCCTTGATAACAGAGGCAGGTCGTTCAACGACCTCACCAGCGGCGATTTTATTTATAGTTGTTTCATCTAATACATGAATAATGGCCATTATTTGCCACCACCTTTACGTGCTTCTTCTTGTAATTGATATAACGTATTTAATGCTTCGATAGGCGTCATGCTCATCACATCGACGGCTAACAAGCTATCTACAACAGAATGGGTGAATAAATTACCCACATCCATAGAGTCCATAGTTGGTTTATTATTCATAACCATGCGGCCAGCATTTGTGGAACTGCCTACTTGA
>SAAC01000104.1 GCA_009929605.1 Negativicutes bacterium | reverse complement strand
AGCAGCAGCACCAGCGCCAATGGCCACACGCTTAGCGATCTGTTTACGACGAGCTGTCTGTTCGGGTGTGCGCTGTTTAGTAGCTTTAACACCCTTAGCTCGACTTGCTTTACCAATGTAGCCGCCTCGACTACGACGTACGCCCCACTTCATACCTCGAACACCGTAGTGTGCAAGGAAATCATCTGAGAAATCCTCAGCGTGGTAGAGCGAACCATGATACATAATGAGATCAGTCATTATAGGCTCCTTTTGTGGTTACCCACGATATTTTTGAGTAGTACTTGCATTACGGTATCCGGCACCATCGATTACAACTCGTTTACCAAGTTTACGACCTACCTTTGGAGCGACAGAGGCACCGACGCTGGCGAGACCGATAGATGCATATCCAACGCCTTTAGCAAACTTTGGATTGATCATCGTTCGAGCAGCTTTTTGCTTGTATTTTGATGGAATGTTCTTAATGGCCATACCACCGTATTTGAGTGTGGCCTTGTAACCTGCTCTAGAGATACTGTTGGGGTTTGTCGATAGTTTATAACCAAGATACATAGATGCACCAGTACCGACCAGGCCAGCTGCCATACCAGCACGACGGGCCCGTGAAACAGTTTTATCTCTACGAAGTACTTCTTTAGATCTAGCTGATCTAACGTTATGTCCGCGATTCATAGATCGATTAATTCGACGTTCACCACCAGCACCATAAAGGTTACGGTCTTCTTTGCGCTGTGTACTAGAGTACCCAGAGTTTTGTGTGGCTTTCCGTTTACCCCACTTCATACCCTTAACACCATAGTGTGCCAGATAATCTGAGTTATGTAAATTATTAGACATTGCTACCTCCCAATTGCGCCAGCGACTCGATCCACAACATATGTGTTAGCACCGAAGTTGGGGTTCGCAAATACTCGCCGACCAGCCTCGTTTATGTACTTACCACTGCGGTAAGATTTAGCGCCTTTTTTAGCTGCACTGTATGCGGTTGCCCCGTACTTAGCGGCATAACTAACTCCACGATTAACATACTTCATGGTATTATTATTCATGTTGTTAATGGTTTTGCTATATGAACCAGCATACCAAAGAGCGCCAGCACCGGCAGCTGTGTATAGAGCAGCCTTACTTGCTTTTCCTGCACGATAGGCATTACGGGACATTTTTGAACGCCGAAGCTGATTTAGTTCAGAGTTGTTAAGCTTCTTGGTTTTAGACCGATCTTTCAAAACTTTAACATTATGGGTTGCTTTCTTACCCATATAATCCCGGTATGCTTTAGAATTACGATTCGTATTCTTTGGAGCTGCTCGCCATTTGGCTTCGGCTTTAGCAACTCTGTTTGTACTTCGACTAATACTTTTAGAGCGCCTTTTAACGCCCCATTTCATTCCTTTTACACCATAGTGATAGAGTTCATCATCTCCCATATCTCACCTTCATAGTTAGGTCTGTTAAACGCGATTGTATACAAATTTAGCGGCTTTAATACTGCTTTTTACAGTGTTGTATGTAATTTTGTTTGATTTATTAATGATTCGGATACCACGTGTTGATAACTTAATTCCTGTGCTCGCTGATTTTAGTAGTAATGTTTTACTATAAGGAGTTGACAGGGCCATTGCGGTAACACCTGCGCCGGTATAAGCACCAATTTTAGCTACCTGTGAAGATCTGTAAATAGCTTTATTAACTTTAGCTCTTCGAAGATGTCTTTTCTCACCAATAGTGAGTGGTCCCTCAAGTGATCTAGTTTTTAGGGCTTTGACATCATAAACCGCTTGTTTACCTTTATAACGTCGATATGCTCTATTTCTACGAAGAGAGTATTCAGGGGATGAACGCCACTTAGCCTCAGCTTTAATAGCACGACGTGCGCTTCGTTGTAGTGGTGTCTTCCTTCGTACGCCCCATTCATACCTTTCACACCGTAATGTGCTAGGAAATCGTTGTCCATAATGGTCCCTATTCAAAAGCTTCTGGGTTTAATTTATAGGCAATGAATGCATCCATAAGAGCTGACACATTATCAATCTTTTGTTCATTGCGCTTCTTGTATAGTTTGCGGTTACCATTAGTATCCTCTAAGGTAATACAGTTACCCATAGTATAGGTCATGATAGCCTCATCAAACACAAGCATGCGCTCACTAGCTAGGTTTTTTAACTCACCTAGAGGAACTGATTCGGTCTTAGCGCCCTGAATTACTTTCTCAACACCATATGGACCGTTTTCTTGAACATATCGCTCAACAAATGTCTTAGCATTATATGGGTCAAATCCCATAGTTCGAACATCATACTCAAAAGATGTGATGAATTTATCGAGATCGTCATAGACCTCCATCATGTCAAGAATAGACCCAGGTAATACTTGTAGACTACCTTCTTCAATGAACTCGTCATACTTGAGTCTTGTAGCGTTAGGTAGTTTCATCAAAGTAAGTTCGGAAATGTAAGAGCGAGTCTTAACACCAAATTTACCAGTTGATAGAGGGAACAAGAAAGTGAATGCACAGAAGTCATCACCACGTGATAAGTCGACACCCATGGAGCACGGCATGTTCCAGAATTCTTGACGCCTATGCGGTAGTGTTTCATCATATGTAAAGAAGTAGGTATAGCCCTCCATAGGTAACCCAAATCTCTTAGCTAAGATATCGTTCCTAGATGCAGGGGCATTCTCAGCTCTTTCAACATCTTGATGATAGGTTTCATAAGAAATTGTTTTACCAATGTTAGGTTGAGCTTTAACCCACATCTCAGGTTGTGCAACCTCTTTGACATCATCAAGTTTGTAATGCCAGATAGAGATGTGTGGTGCTGTAAACTCACCCTTAAGGATAGAGGCTAATTCCATTTTGATAGAATCGCCAATACCATTACGGACCGTACCTTCAGACGAGATAGCTAGGATAAGGTAGTCATCCATCTTAGATGCGCCCTGCTCAAGAGCACCAACAACATCTTCTCGAATGTCTCCAGACAACCATTCGTCCACCGAGTTAATCTTAGAACGAAGACCCTGTAGTTTGCCGATCGACATCGGTCGAACTTCAAGTAGGGATCCAGTCAGAAAGTTCTGAATACCTTTTTTGGTTGATGCTAGTTTCATCTTGTTTGCTGAGGAACCCGTAGTGTTGTTTAGAGAACCTTCTGTGAGGAATTTAAACAGTGGGCCACGAGACCTCGTTATAGCAGTTCGGAATGGTGTTAGAACTTCTTCGGCCTGAGGCATAGTCGGGGCTGTGGTTACCTGGTGTGTCGTTGATGTATCAACAGCCAAGAAGTAGGCTTGTATACACTCTACATACATTGTCTTCGCTGCACCACGAGCAATGATGAGATACTGTTTATTAGTCAAACGCTTCTTAACACGTTTGGTAACATAGTGACCACCACGATCACCCTCACTAGGTTGATAGATAGATCTATCGACAAAGTAATACCAACCGAAAATTTGTTCAGCCCAGAGTTTAAATGTCTCTAAAAGATTTAGATCCGAACCATCCGTCAATGTCAATTCGTTTTCGCAGAACTTTATAAAGCCCTCGATGGCGAATTCATCGTAATAAATGTTAGGATTATCGATGAGTGCATCGATTCGATTCATCTCCATCTCAATCTCACGATTGACAGGGATCTCACCAGATAATACTTTCTGGCGGAACTCCCCATAATACCTTGGGGTGGCGGTATTAGATAGAGACATCTCTAATCCTTACTTTAGATTATTCATGGTGTAAACAAGACCAGCTGAGTTAATAATGTCCTTACCGTGTTTCTTAACATAATCGACACCAATTTTAGCGGTATACGCAGTTAAAGCGGTAATGGGTAGTGCAAGACTGGATGCGACACTCTCTCGAGCTTTCTCGCCAACTTTTTTACGAATTCCTCTATTCTTTGGTCGAACACCATTGAATTCTCGATATCGGTTTTCGTTGTTTAGTCGGTTCAACCTACGCTGAAGTTGTTCGTCACTCATCTTAGATAGTTCGTTATTTACACGCTTTCGTTTAGTGCGTTTTGTTTCGAACTTTTTACTGGGGCTAATACGTCGTTTTCGGACACCCCATTTCATACCCTTGACACCATAGTGTGCTAGTGAATCATCCCCATGCATCTAACTCACGCTCCTTCGTTTCGCTTGATTCCTTGTTTTTCTTAGCAGTGTCCAACTCTTGTTCGAAATGGATGCGCCATGTCAACTCATCGATCTGCTT
>SAAC01000103.1 GCA_009929605.1 Negativicutes bacterium | reverse complement strand
ATCTATGCTATTGAATCGGTCAAACCAATTCATGGTAGTGTAGCGCTAGTTGAAAATTATCTAAAGTATATAAAACAAAGGGATATTAGAGCTATTAGTCAACTAGGTATTCGTAAGCAAGGATGGATTAGGAATCTATTCTTCTATATATTCTTATGGTGTTTTCATAAGACTTTTAAATTAAGTATTGAGGAGTAATTGCTATAGAAAGGGGCCTTCCAATGAAAGGTATCGTATTAGCAGGTGGTTCAGGTACACGCTTGTACCCATTAACATTAGTAACATCAAAACAATTATTACCAGTGTATGACAAACCAATGATTTTTTATCCACTATCTATGTTGATGTTAGCAGGTATTAAAGATATTTTAATTATTTCTACACCCCAGGATTTACCTAATTTTGAGCGTTTGTTAGGTGATGGTTCTCGTTATGGTATTAATCTAAAATACAAAGTACAACCGTCTCCAGATGGATTGGCACAAGCCTTTATTCTTGGTGAAGAGTTCATCGCTGGTGATTCTTGTGCTATGATTCTAGGGGATAATATCTTCTATGGTGCTGGTATGCGTCAACAATTACAAACAGCAGCACAGGAACCTAGTGGTGCCACTGTATTTGGTTATTATGTAGAGGATCCAGAACGATTTGGCGTTGTAGAGTTTGATGAAAATGGTATGGCTAAATCGATTGAAGAAAAACCAGGAAATCCTAAATCTAGTTATGCAGTTACTGGATTGTATTTCTATGACAAGGATGTATGTAAATTAGCTAAACAAGTAAAACCATCTGCTCGTGGTGAACTTGAAATTACAGATTTAAATAAAATGTATTTAGAACGTGGTGATTTACGTGTCCGTACATTGAGCCGTGGATATGCTTGGTTAGATACTGGTACAGTAGATTCCCTCAGTGAAGCATCTGAGTTTGTTCGTGTTATTCAATCTCGTGCAGGTATTGAAATTTCTGCTTTAGAGGAAATTGCATATTCTAATAAATGGATTACAAAAGAACAATTGTTAGAAAGTGCAGCAGCGTATGGTAAATCTCCATATGGCCAACATTTACGTCATGTAGCAGAAGGTAAAATTCGTTATTAAGGAGAACATATCATGGGTATTAAAGTAACAGAAACAGGCATTTCAGGATTAGTTATTATTGAACCACAAGTATTTGGTGACCATCGTGGGTTCTTTATGGAAAGCTGGAGCCAACGTGCTATGGAAGAAGCTGGCCTCCATTATAATTTTGTACAAGATAATCACTCTTCCTCTACCGTAAAAGGTACATTACGTGGCATCCACTTCCAATACGGTGACAAGAGCCAAGCAAAACTCGTACGTTGTGCTCGTGGTGCTGTTATTGATGTGGCTGTAGATTTGCGTAAAGATAGCCCTACTTACAAACAATGGTATGCAGTAGAGCTTAGTGAAGAAAATAAGAAACAATTTATGATTCCGCGTGGATTTGGTCATGGTTTTGTAACATTAACAGATCATGTTGAGTTTATGTACAAAGCGGACAACTATTATGCACCAGAAGCAGATGGTGGTATCCGTTGGAATGATCTAGAATTTGGTATCGATTGGGGTGTAGAAAAACCAATTCTTTCTGATAAAGATGCGAATAGCCCATTCTTTAAAGATATCGAAGATAAAATATAAGATATACTTGTTATAACGGAGTGACTAACTATGAATATTATTGTAACTGGCGGTGCTGGTTTTATCGGCGGCAATTTTGTACACCTTATGGTAAATAAATACCCAGAGGACCATATTATTTGTATGGATTCTTTAACATATGCAGGTAATATGGAAACATTAGCACCTGTAATGGATAAACCTAATTTTACATTTGCTAAGGTTGATATTGCTGACCGTGATGCAGTATATGCATTATTTGAAGAACAAAAACCAGATATTGTGATTAACTTTGCTGCAGAATCTCATGTAGATAGAAGTATTGAAAATCCAGAAATTTTCTTACGTACTAACATCTTAGGTACATCTGTATTGATGGATGCATGTCGTAAATATGGTATTAAACGTTACCATCAAGTATCTACTGATGAAGTATATGGTGATTTGCCATTAGACCGTCCTGATTTATTCTTCACAGAGGAAACTCCAATTCATACATCTAGCCCATATTCCTCCTCTAAAGCATCTGCTGATTTATTAGTATTGGCATATCATAGAACGTATGGTTTACCTGTGACTATTTCTCGTTGTTCTAATAACTATGGTCCATACCATTTCCCTGAAAAATTGATTCCTTTGATGATTATCAACGCGTTACATGGTAAAAATTTACCGGTTTATGGTAAAGGTGAAAATGTTCGCGATTGGTTATATGTAGAAGATCATTGCGAAGCTATTGATCTCATCGTTCGTAAGGGTACTGTAGGCGAAGTATATAATATCGGTGGTCATAATGAACGCGCTAATATTGATGTAGTAAAAACAATTCTTAGCGCACTGGGCAAAGATGAGTCCTTGATTACTTATGTAACAGACCGTCCAGGACATGACCAACGGTATGCTATTGATCCTACAAAAATCAACAATGAACTTGGTTGGTTACCTAAAACTACCTTTGATGAAGGTATCAAAAAAACAATTCAATGGTACTTAGATAATAAGGATTGGTGGGAACATATCATCAGTGGGGAATATCAAAACTACTACGCTGATATGTATGCGAATAGATAGGAGCTAGTTGATTATGAAAGTTCTTGTAACTGGTGTAGCTGGTCAATTAGGCTATGATGTCATTAAAGAGTTAGAGTCTCATCAAATTGAATATCTTGGTGTTGATCGAGATACAATGGACCTCACTGATGAAAATGCTGTTCGACAAGTTATTACAAATTTTGGTCCTGATGCGGTTATTCATTGTGCTGCTTATACTGCTGTTGATAAAGCTGAAGATGATGTAGAGGCTTGTCGTAAGGTGAATGTGGATGGTACTCGTTATATTGCCGAAGTATGTCGTGAAATTAATGCGAAAATGGTATATATCAGTACCGACTATGTGTTCCCTGGCACTGGTGAGCAATTCTATGAAGTAGATGATATCAAAGGTCCTCAAAATGTATATGGTCAATCTAAATATGATGGGGAACTAGAAGTTCAACGTTTATTAGAAAAATATTTTATCGTACGTATTTCTTGGGTATTCGGCATTAATGGTAATAATTTCATTAAAACCATGCTTCGTTTAGGTGAAACTAGAAATGCTTTAACAGTAGTAGCAGATCAAATTGGTTCTCCTACCTATACATATGATTTGGCTAAATTATTAGTGGAGATGGTAGAAAATGAACAGTATGGTGTGTACCATGCACATAATGAAGGTGTATGTTCTTGGGCTGAATTTGCTACAGAAATTTTTAAACAAGCAAATTTAAATGTTACGGTAATACCAGTTCCATCTACAGAGTATCCGACTAGAGCAGCTAGACCATTAAATTCTAGAATGAGTACTGCTAGATTAACGGAAAAAGGATTTGGGCTATTGCCAATATGGCAAGATGCATTGAAACGATATATTCGGGAATTATAAATTGTAAGGTGATTTGAGCTCTTTACAGATTGGAAAATGATACATGAAGGATTTAGTATTAAAGAATTCATTTTTTGCATTCTTATATGATTTGATTTCTTCTAGACAATTGCTTTGGGATCTTACAAAGAAGGATTTAAAGCAAAGATATCTAGGCTCTTATTTAGGTATTCTCTGGGCGTTTATCCAACCAACAATATCCGTCCTAATATTTTGGTTTGTCTTTCAGGTTGGGTTTAAAGCAATGCCTATTGATAACTTTCCATTTGTTTTATGGTTAGTTTGTGGCATGTTTCCTTGGTTTTATTTTAGTGATGGTTTGGTCGGTGCAACAAATTCAATTGCGGCAAATAGCTTTTTAGTAAAAAAAGTCGTATTTAGAGTTAGCTTGTTACCAATAATTCAATTAATGTCTGCATTAATTGTAAATTTATTTTTTGTGGTAATGTTAATGTTGATGTTTGTAGCATATGGATATGAACCATCAATATATTGGATTCAAGTTGTATATTATTTATTTGGTTTAGTATGTTTAACGTTTGGATTATCTTTAATTACATCTTCATTGACAGTTTTTTTGAAAGACATTAGCCAAATTGTTAATATGCTGTTACAATTTGGTTTTTGGGGAACACCAATATTTTGGAGTTTAAAAATGATTCCAGAGTCCTATCAAATATTTTTTAAA
>SAAC01000102.1 GCA_009929605.1 Negativicutes bacterium | reverse complement strand
TCTTGTATTATCTAGATATCCCCTTTAAACACACACAAACACACACAAAAAAAACACACACCGAAATAGGACTTGGCTGGGGAGCCAAGTCCTATTTCATTTTTGTATATCAAATAAGTATGACTTACACCTCTTATCACTAAGTTATGCACGACCTTACAATATACTAAAAAGCTCGCTAGCTCATGTAAATCTTATAAAAACTTGTTGTGCTATAATGTATTTACTTAACATCTAGTATGAAAGGATTATATATGAAATCAATACTTGCCTACCTATGGCCCCTCAAATGGCCCGTTCTAGGCGTTTTACTATTATCACTCCTACATGTAGGAGGCGCACTCACAGTTCCTACTCTGACAGCCACCATCATCAACGAAGGGGTTCTCAAAGGAAATCTTGATATCATAGAAACCTATAGTTTCTATATGGTTGGTGCCTCATTGATTACCGTAATCGCCGCTATTACTAGCGTCTATGCCAGCTCGCACATTGCGGCACGCATCAGCCTTGTCATGCGTGAACAGCTAGTAGCAGCACTCCAAAAATTCTCCCTCACCGATTTCTCACACTTTGGTACAGGAACCATATTAATGCGCTCCACCCGTGACGTGGAAAAAATTCAATCCGTCCTATCTGAGGGCTTAAACATGGTCCTCCCAACGCCGCTCATGATTTTCGTAGGCCTAGGTCTTACATTCTACAAAGATTACTATCTAGGACTCATCATCCTCACGTTGATGATTATCATGACCGCCTTGATGCTCGTTATCCAACAACGGGCCCTTCCCATTGTGAAATCTGTGCAAATCAAGCTGGACGAAATCACGGACCTCGTACGCGATCATATTCTTGGTATGCCTGTCATCCGTGCATTTAATCGGTCTCATGATGAAAATGCTCGCGAGGTAGAGTCCTTTTCTACTATGGCAAGCCTCAATATTAAATTACATCGCACCTATGCGGTAGGACTTCCCAGTATACTCATGATTTTCAACATGAGTACTGTCGTCATCCTTTGGGTCGGTGGCTATAGTGTTGTGGACGGCCGTATTCAGGTGGGTGATATCATCGCCGTTATCGAATATGCCACACAAATTTTATTGGCCCTTATCATGTCCATCTTCGTGTTATTGGATATTCCAGAGGCTATCATCTGTTACCAACGGATTCAAGAATTATTACATCATCATGGGGCAACCCGTAATGAAAGCTACGCTAAAGAGGCAAATGCGAATATGCCTGGCACAACTGATACAGATGTTATCGCAAATGCAGCTGACACAGCTAGCACATCTGACGGCGCAACTATCACTAGACCTATCGTAACTAGTTCCTCGTTGACCTATGATGCTCCGCTCCTTGAGTTCCAACACGTTACCTTCCGTTATGACAATGCAGAGGCACCAGCATTAGAGGATATTTCCTTTACAGTACATCACAGCCAACATATTGCCATTATGGGGGATATTGGTTCTGGGAAAAGTACTATTGCCAACCTCATCCCAGGACTCTTTGATATCGAGTCTGGTGATATTCTATTAAATGGTATTTCCATTTATAAACAACCTATTGAACAGGTACGTGCTCAAATCGGTTATGTACCACAAAAGGCGTATTTATTCACTGGTACTATCGACATGAATTTGCGATACGGTGTATATGGTACAAATTTACCAGATATCACTAAGGCAGATATGGCTCGTGCTTGTGCCATTTCACGAGCCGATGAATTCATTACTAAATTTAAAGATGGCTATGAGCATCAGCTTTCACAAGGGGGCACAAACCTATCCGGCGGGCAACGGCAGCGACTAGCCATGGCCCGCGCATTATTACGCAAGCCAAGTTTATTCATATTTGACGACAGTTTCTCGGCCCTCGATGGCACAACAGAGCGTTATGTGCGCCAAGCCATTGCCGAAGAAATGCAGCACGGCGCACGTCCTGCACTCATCTCGGTGGAACAAAAGGTCAGCGCCGCGAAAAAGGCGGACGCCATTTTAGTCATTAACCAAGGCAAGGCCGTTGGATTTGGCACACATGAGGAATTACTCGATAGGTGTGATATTTACAAGCAAATCGTAGCCTCTCAGGAGGTGGAAGCATGAAATTAATCAAACGTTTTCTAAGCGAATCTCGCGAACAATGGTGCTTCCTGGAAATCAATATTCTAGCCCTTATTATGGCGGCCATCTTTGAAGTGTCAGCACCAATTTATCTTGGTAATATTGTGGATGCTATTGTCAACGGCCTCAAAAACTCCGAAAACATGGAGGCCATTCTACACGTCGCCAACAATACGATTTTGATTTTAATCGGTCTCTATTCAGGCCATGCTATTTGCACCTACGCTAGTGAATATATCATCTCTGGCATTGCAGAAAAGATGGTACTGAAATTGCGCAAACAAGTAAGTCAGCAATTTTATGTGGTCCCTATTTCCTATTTCCATAGCCACAATCGAGGCGATTTATTGAGTCGTCTCACTAGCGACTTGGACAATGTGGCAGAAACGCTGCGTGAAGGTATCCCAGGGCTCATTTCCTCTATCATCGGCATCGTCGGTGCCGTAGTTATGATGATTTGGATTAGCCCTCTCCTCGCTAGCATCATCATTGGTGTCATCGTCCTAGGTATCACCACACTCTCTGTAATGGCAAAACGAACACGTACGGTCTATCTACGAAACCAAGAGGCCCTTGGCGCCTTTAACGGCGGTGTAGAGGAACTGGTGACGGGCAAGGCCGTTGTGCAAGCATTTGGTCTTGAGCAAGTGACGACGAATCAACTCGACGAGCTCAACAGCGAATTATTCGTACGCATGCGCCAATCTGGCTTTGTGGGGCAACTCGTGATGCCACTAGTGAATTTCATCAACCAAATCAGTTATGTCCTCGTAGCCATTCAAGGGGGCCTCATGGTTGTCCGTGGCACCATTACCCTCGGTGATATTCAGGCCTTCTTCCTCTATGTGACACAGATTTCTGATCCCATATCCCGTAGTTCCTATATTTTAACAAAACTACAGGAAACCCTCGCTGCCCTCGGCCGTATTTACGAGGTCATTGATGTAGTGCCGGAGGCAGATACGGGAACTGTGGAATTACAGGTTCCTTCTAGACCTAGTAATTGTGAAAGTTCTGCTGGAGCTAGTGTAGGCGAAACCGCCTCTTCACTCACTTCTGACGCTGATGCTCTATCACAATCAAATGATGCTCCATCGGCATTCCCAATAACTGGTGCCGCACTCCGAAAAACTGGCGCCGCGCTACAAAAGACTGGTGTCATCGAATTCAACCATGTGGCCTTTGGTTACAGCCCCGACAAGTTATTGATGAAGGACCTATCCCTCTCCATTCCTGCCGGTAGCCTCGTGGCCATCGTTGGCCCAACAGGCGCTGGCAAAACAACATTGGTGAACCTCATCATGCGTTTTTATGAAATTAACAGTGGTTCCATCACCATTGATGGTGTGAATATACAGGATTTGACCCGTGAAAGCCTCCATAAAACGGTAGGCATGGTATTACAAGATACATGGATTTTCACAGGCACCATTGCAGATAATATCGCCTATGGCAAACCGAACGCTACAAGAGAAGAAATCGTCAACGTAGCGAGCCTAGCCATGGCAGATCATTTCATTCGTACATTGCCAAACGGCTATGATACAGTATTAAAAAATGGCGCTAGCGACCTTTCACAAGGCCAACGCCAATTAATTACCATCGCTCGTGCATTCCTAGCGAATCCAAGCATTTTAATTCTCGATGAAGCAACAGCTAACGTCGATACCCGTACCGAAGTAGAAGTACAAAAAGCCATGGAGCAACTCCTACAAGGGCGCACAAGCATCGTCATCGCCCATCGGTTGTCTACCATTAAGGATGCGGACTTCCTACTCGTTGTGGATAACGGCGATATCATAGAACAAGGTACCCATGAGGCGCTAATGCAGCGTGGAGGATATTACAGCGAATTGTATAAGGATTACGCGCTAGGTATGAGCGTGTAAAGAAAATGCTCTTAGTAGCGTGTTCTGGTTCCGAACGCCTTTGGCGTAAGTCACCATCACATCGCTACTAAGAGCATTTTTCTTTCTACGGGGGATGTGGAGTAATTTTTATACAATTCACCACATCTACACCGTTGCAGACTGCATTAGTGCCTCTATGGATACACTGTAACATTAAAGGGGGGACTGTTGAAAAACTACACACCGCTGAGAAGAATGTATCTCTTTTACTGGTAAACAGCCTATTCTGGCGGTGTGTAGTTTTTCCGAGGCATATATGTAGTACGTGTG
>SAAC01000022.1 GCA_009929605.1 Negativicutes bacterium | reverse complement strand
GCCTTAATATATCTTTATTATACGGATTTTCACAAATAAATGCAAACAAACGTTCTTAAAAGTGTTGACCGAACATTTGTTTGCGTGCTACAATATGCATGTAAGAAAACAAATGTTCTGAGTAACTATGTTCGATAATATTGTATTGAATATGATTTAAACTATAAATTATTAAGAGAGGCGATTATTATGAAAAAAGATTTGTTGATTATGATTGGTATGTGGTTAACAGTATTATTTGGTTTTCAAATGACAAATCCTAGTGTAACACTTGATACACAGAGTGTTCATACGGTTACGGTACAAAAAGGTGATACTGTTTGGGATATTGCTAATCGCGTAACTACTCATGATATAGATGTGCGCCAAGTTGTATATGCTGTAAAAGAACTTAACAATATAGATGATGCTGGTGCATTAGTTCCTGGTACAACATTACAAGTACCCACTGTAAAAGAAGTTAGTCCTGTTAGAGCTCTGGACTATGTGGCTCAAAATTAAATATAGATTAAAAAAGACGCACATAAGGCGTCTTTTTTATTTTCTACGACTACCAAAAATAGTGGAGATTGGGTTATCTACAAATTTATTGGCTTCATTGATATAGCGGCGCACCATGTTAACACT
The DNA here is from genome assembly GCA_009929605.1 of Negativicutes bacterium. Lineage (GTDB taxonomy): Bacteria > Bacillota > Negativicutes > Veillonellales > Veillonellaceae > Veillonella > Veillonella absiana. Next base: position 20,897 of record SAAC01000022.1, on the reverse strand, counting down.
ATGGTGACGAGTTTGTCTCATAATATTACGTTCTTCTACACCATAGGAAGCGGCAGTTGTAGCAAAACCATGACGTAGACTATGGGCACCATACATGTTTGGATCTAATCCGATTAATGTAACGTATTTTTTGACAATATCTGCAATAGATTTATCGGATATAGCAGTTTTTCGTAATCCCATAGTTTTTGTGAATCCTCTAAATACAGGACCGTCTTTGATTTTTGCATAATCTAGCCAATTACGCATAGCTGTAACAGCACAGAATTGAGAATTTGGAATATAGGGAATAGCAACAATTGCACCGTGACCCTCTTGGTCTGCTTTGGAGGATGCTACAAATATTTCCAATCCTTGTTGGGAAAAATTAAGATGTTCTACCGTAAGGGCCGCTATTTCACTTCTTCGAAAGGCGCCCATAAAACCAATTAGAAGAATGGCTTTATCCCTCATAATTTGAATATCTGGAACTTCAAGATGTGACATAACTTCAAATATGTCTTCTAGGTCTTCAAGCAGAATAGGAGTTTTACCTTGTTGGAAGGTACCTTTTAAACGACGAATACCACGAAGAGCGTTCTTAACTAAAGGGTTGATACAAGGATTTAATGCCATACCTGATGCATTATAATTTTCGGAGATGGCGCTGATACGACGAGAAATAGTATTAGCCTTTGCATAATCAGCTAAATCATTAATATAGTTAACGATTGTTTCTGATGTGGCAGGGAAATACTCTACATGATTATAGTTGCACCAATCAACAAAATCAGACCAATCTGATTCATAGGCATCGATAGTGTTTTCTGATTTTGAAAGAATAATACTTTGTTTAGCTTTCATAGAAAGTTTTGTACTATTCAGCAATGCATCATTATGACGCAGATAAAAATGTTTATTAGAATTGTCAGTCATATATCGTCCTTAGAAAAAATTGAATTGTATAGCTATATTGTAACATATAAAAGAGCCCTATCTAAAGATAGGACTCTTCACTGTATTAGAACCGTGGGCCATGTGGGCGATCATCACCAACATTGACATCTAATACTTGACCAGTTACGGCGTCTACGACTACACGATAATTTACTTTATCTTGTTTCATGGAGACTAAGTAAAGTGGATTTTGTGTAGGTTGAGATAAACTGTTTGCGTTTACAGTTGGATTGGTAGCATTTGTAGTCATCACATTATTAGTAGTTATAGCATTAGTTTGATCATCTGCAGGTACTCCTTGATTCATAGGTTGTGGTAAATTATCTTGTGGGCCATTGGACATAGCATCACCTACACCCCCTTGTGGAGCATTAGAAGGTGCAGCACCTGGCATAAAACCAGGACCATCTTGAGGTGAATTCATAGGTTGGTTATCATTACCTTGTGAAGCATTAGATCGTGGGCCATGATTTCGATTTCCGTGTTCACCGCGACTCCCTTTGTTATCGTGGAAATGACCTTTGTTGTGTTTATCCATTGTTAAATCCACTAGCATGAGATCACGGAAGGAGAGACTACTTTCATCAGCAGCAACGGCATTTGCGGCGATGGATTTTACTTTGCTTTCATCTAGTAATGTAAGATTTTTAGCGGCTGCTTGTTGTTGTACTATAGCATTTTGAGCCATAATCATTTGATGATGTGCTTCCATACGTTCTTGATGATGATACCATTTTAAACCACCACTTACGGCTACGATAACGGCCAAGGCAATACCAGCTTTTTTAAGGTTAGATTTTGTAAATACGTTCTTCGCCCCTGTAGATATAGTATTTAGGAATTTTTCTTGTTTTGAAGTTTCATTAGGTGTGTTGTTTTGATTGTTTGTGTTCATATTTGTCATAGTATTTCTCCTTATATAGATCTTAATTTAGTAACTAAAAGTTATCCTACAATTACATTTTTTAGCTGTTTGCTATGATGTCATTCTAGATATTTTGCATGATTGTTAGATGAATGATAATTAACTTATTTAAAAACAATCTGTGAAACACGAGCAATTTAACTGAAATTATGATAAAGTATTACTTGTAAAAAGTAACTATATAAGGGTTTAATATATGTTTAATACCTATATGGTACATTGTAGTATTTAGGAGAGCTAATGAAATTATTTGACGCATTAACTTCATTTAATCTAACTAATCTAAAAGATGTATCTATTAAAAAGCGATTGCTTTTTGGCAATCTATTAATGGTACTAGTTCCTATTTTTAGCATGCTCATATTAGCCGCTATATTTATTGGTGTTATTCGCTATACACACCCTGTGCAAGAAGCATTGAAACTAAACTATCAAACTCGTGGAGAGTCGTTATCGGTACAAATATTGCTTAGTTCTTTGCAAGGTGATGTTGATTCCTCTATACCTAATAAATTAGAGAGAATTCGAGGAACATTAGAGTCGTTAGAGAAATTTGGTATTACAACAGCAGTAGTTGAAAATGGTATAGTAACTCGATTAAGTCCAGGTGTTGAAGGTACACCAACTTACTCATTACTACAAGAATATATTAACAATTCAAATCCTGAAGAGTATCATAATCATATAAGACATGATGAGTCTAATGACGCATCTAAACTTGATGATGATGATCCACAAATGCAATCTTATATGGTATGGGATAAACACGGTATTATATTTAGATATGCCTCACACTATGATAGAATTATTGTTGTAGGCACAGGTAATACACCGTTTATCATTGGACAACCTAATGGACCAGGAGCACCACCAGATGAAGACTTTAAGAATATTCTCGATTCTGGTTTAATTGTTATCTTTGGCATCGGTATTATCATTATTATTTTACTTGGTATTAATATGACTCGTATGTTATCGAATCAAATTTTAAAGCCATTAAAAACATTACAAAATGCATCGAAACGTATTCGAGAAGGTAATCTTGATACACCTATTGAATCAACCACGGAAGATGAGTTTGGTGATACTATCCGCGCATTTGAATCCATGCGTAAAGACCTAAAACAAGCCCATGAAGATCAAGAAGTGTACGAAGAAAATCGAAAAGAACTAATTGCTGGTATTTCTCATGATTTAGCAACACCAATTACAATGATTAAGGGCTATGCTAGTGGTTTATTGGACGGGGTAGCATCTACACCAGAGAGACAACGCCAATATGTAAAAAATATACAAGATACATCTAACCAAATGGATGTGCTTGTAAAGGAGCTATTTGTATTTTCTAAATTAGATTTAGGTCGATTAGAATTCGATTTAATGCCACTCAATGTATATGATTACATTCACGATTTTATCAGTGATGCTGGTCCAGTCTATGAAGCTCGGGGCTTGAGACTTTCATTATTGACACCAAGGATTACACAAAAAACCAAAGTTGATTATAATCAATTCAAAAGAGTTATTACCAATATCTTTGAAAATAGTTTAAAATATAAAAATACCGAAATGGGCAAGTTAGATGTATATATTAGTGCTACATCGGATATTATAAAAATTAAATTAGTTGATCATGGTCAAGGGGTAGATCCTAATGATTTATCGAAGCTCTTTGAAAGCTTTTATAGAACCGATAAGGCCAGAACAAATGCCCATAATGGTAGTGGTCTGGGTTTAGCTATCGTTAAACGTATTATTGAGGGGATGCATGGAAGTATTCATGCGGCACTAACAAATGGCGGCGGTTTAACTATCTGTATTGAATTACCAGTTATTAAGGAGTAAAACATATGAAAAACATTTTAATTATCGAAGATACTCAAGGCATTGCAGACCTAGAACGTGATTATTTTGAAGCAAATGGTTATGGTACGACAATTGCATCGGATGGGCAAGAAGGATTAGACTTAGCCTTAAAAAATGAATATGATCTTATTATTTGTGATGTAATGTTACCTACGGTAGATGGTTTTCATATTTGTCGTGAATTACGTGCAAAAAAAGATACACCAATTATTATGGTAACAGCTAAAACAGAAGAAATAGATAAAATTAGAGGCTTAGGTCTTGGGGCAGATGATTATATGGTAAAACCATTTAGCCCTAATGAGTTAGTAGCTCGAGCTAAGGCGCATATCGCTCGCTATGAACGCTTAACTCAAAGCAATGCAGCTTTATCGGCAGCACAAAAAGCACGTATCCTTGATTTTGGTGAATTACAAATTCAATTAGATACACACCGTGTATTTGTAGGTGAAAGAGAAGTTAATTTAGCTAATCGTGAATTTGAATTGTTAACATTCCTTGCTGAAAATCCAGGAATTGTTTTCAGTAAAGATCGTTTGTTAGAACGCGTATGGGGTTTTGAATCCAGGGGTGATACAGCAACGGTTACTGTTCATATTAAACGTATTCGTGAGAAGATCGAACCAAATCCAGATACTCCAAAATTCATTGAAACTATCTGGGGTGTTGGTTACCGTTTTAATGGCTAAGAAATAATGAAAAGAGTACATAAATTTATCATTTTGAGCTTAATAAGTATAACCATCAGTGGGTGCGGTTACGTACCCACTGGTTCTGTTACACAAGGAATTCGAGTAGATGATATAGATCTATCAGGTAAAAGTAAGGCTGAGCTTCATATAGCATTAGAACAACTAGGAAAAGAAAAAAATAAACCAGTTACAATTGTGACAGATAAAACCAATACACAGGCTACATGGAAGGATCTTGGTATTTTGGAAAATATAAGTGAATTAGAACAAGATATCTTATCCTATGGATATGAAGATGATGCATTAACATTGTTATCAAATCGTTTTAAAGCGCTTGTGTATGGTAAACAATTTCCTTATGCCCTAAAATTAGATGAAGTACAAGCTCAAGCATTTCTAACTGAATTTGCTAAAACAATGGATACACCGGGTCATGATGCATATTTATCTGTTGAAAATGGTCAAGTTGTATTACATCCTGCCAAAAATGGTAAACGTATAGATATTGCTGCTACTATGAAAGCACTCAAGGAATCTGTAGCTACAGGTAATATTAATACACTATCACTAGTGTATACCACAGAAAATACAGTGAAAGTCACAGATGCAGATTTAAAATCATTAACCACTGTATTAGCAAGTTATACTACTAGCTTTGATCCATCTAATACAAATCGTACAAATAACATTGAAATCGCTGCCAATAAAATGAATGGCACTTTGGTTAAACCAGGCCAAAACTTTTCCTTTAATGAGGTCGTTGGTGAAAGAACAGCAGAGGCTGGATTTGATGATGCTCCTGTTATGATAGATGGTAAACTCGTACCTGGCATTGGTGGCGGCATCTGTCAGGTGAGTTCCACCTTATTTAATGCAGCTTTATTATCTGGCATGGAAATTGTAGAACGAAATCCTCATTTTGAACCTGTTGGCTATATTGCAGCTGGTCGAGATGCTACTGTGGCATATGGCTATTTAGATTTTATATTTAAAAACCCATATAACCAATCCGTCTATGTAATAACTAGTATATTTGGAGGTGAAGTCACTATTTATATTATTGGTGTAGGTTCTGACAAACCTAAATCAGTAGATATTTCTGTAGGTGGAGAAAAAGAAATTCCTCATTCTACAGAAACGCGTACAGATATGACAATAGAAGGTGGACAAGTAATAGAGGGGCATCCAGGACTTACTATGGTAACAACACGGCATATTGTGTATGGTAATGGCGTAACTAGTACTGATACTTATGAATCCTTATATGACCCAGTAAATACGATTATTATAAAAGGTAAACCAAAGCCAACAACAAAGTCGCCAACTGTCTGAGGAGTTTTTATGGATACAATTTTACAATTTGATTATTCTGTGATATTTTGGATTCAAGCACATATGGTAAATCCATTTTTGACGCCATTTATGTATGGTATATCAAAAATTAGCTCTTCAGGGGCCATTTGGATTATTTTAGGACTCATATTACTTGGAATGAAAAAATATCGCCTTATAGGGCTTACAATTATGATTTCATTATTTTTAGTACTCATAGTAGGTGATTTAAGCTTAAAGCACCTTGTAGGGCGTTTACGACCATTTGTAGACTTTCCGAACGTCCGGTTAGTAGCAACGCCACCAGCAGCAACGAGTTATTCATTTCCGTCAGGACATGCATTTAGTTCGTTCGCAGCAGCAATAGCTATATATATAGGCTTTAGCCATATAGATACTAGAAAGCGTATATTAGGCGTTATAGCAATCATAATTGCTACAATGATTGCATTTTCCAGAGTATATCTATTTGTACATTATCCAACAGATGTATTAGCAGGTGCAGCATTAGGTATTATTGATGGTATCGTGAGCTGGTATATTGGGAACTACGTATATAATTATGTATAATTACGTTTGAGAGAGCGTTCCTTAGTAGAAACACTTGAACTTAGTGAAAGTACTAAAAACCTAGAAAAACACTGATTTCTCTTAAAAATAGATTGAAAAATAACTTCCGATAATATATCGTTATCGGAAGTTATTTGCGTTTTGGTCCCTCGAAAGAGTTTTTAAGCTTATATGATTATTTTATTAGCGATACTTTTTTGAGTTACGTTCAAAATTACTCAAATGATATTTTTGTAATTATACATTACTATATTCTGTTAATGAAAGTAATATAACAATTACAGATTAAAATCTATAAAACAATAAGACGATACCCTATATAATGCAATGCATATAGGATATCGTCTTTATTTCGTGTATTCTGTTTTAGAATAATTTTGAGTAAATTTTATTGTTAATACGTATTGCTCTGCTAAATCGATTATAACAAGCGTCCTTTATAATCCAATTGGCGAATGCCGTAGTCGGAGTCCAATTTAAAATGACCTACATTACCATCCACGGTCTCAAAAGCATATTCATTGCCCCTACGCTCCATTACTTTTATAGGTGCTACTCCTTTTTCCATCAATTTATCTCGAATGCTACGTGCTTGTTCTTGGGTGCAACCACTCAGGTTTTCTAAGATAAATGTATTACTTGTTAAAATAGAGCGATGATATTGGCCTAAGATATTTTTGCCTTTCCGTTGATTTCTAACACGAATAATAGAGGCAACAGCATCTAACGCTAGGGATAATAGACTCATAGGACTCTTCCTTTCAATACATGATTATTTATAGTATAGGGATTTATTATATTTCATGGTTTGTTTCAGTTTTATGACTATCATACTCGGATTCATTATACTATACTTGGTAACTATTGTGTTAATGCTTCTTTTTTATCTCTCACAAAACGACGTTCCAAAATCTCATGAGCGGCTGTTTTATGAATGATTTCTTTCACCAATGTATCTAATTCGGAATCATCACGATAATCGGCCTCTGCATAATAACGAATACGATGTTGTTGCATCATGCGATACACCTTCGTGGTATCCTTTTTGATGGGATCGTAAACACCGATAGAATGACCACCATTAGCATTGACGAGGCTCATGCAAGGAATATCAGTATCGCTGTCGCCAATGTACACCATATTACGGAATGGTACGCGAATGTCCTCTGGCTGAAAGTAATCATTCACCTTTGGATCATTGATGTCGAGTATACCTTTTTGAATACGGAACAAGAATTGCGTTTTATTGGTATAGTTTATCGCTTGTGCTGGCCAGCATGCTACACCTTCTGCATTATACATAAAGGAGCTGGCATAAATTTTTTCAAAGGCCCCCGCCTTTGCCATTTCCGTTCCTTCAATCATGTCTTTAAGGCCAGAGGAAATAATGTAATGCTCAATGGTAACTCCATGTGCATCACCATACTGACGAATACGTTCAAACCATTCTTTCACACCTTCATATAGGGCCACGTGAGAACCGTAATTCATCAAGGCATTTTTGGTCACATAGAATTTACCATACGATGCTTGTATCATCATATACATATAGGCTAAATTGGTATCCATGTCGTTAGCCGTAGCTAATTCATTGGATTCTTTCCAGAATTTCTGCACATCATATTTTACAGACTGGATATAGCCCTGTGCTTGCATATCGTCTGGTGACAGTGTTTTATCAAAGTCGTAGCAAATAGCTAAGACTGGTTTCTCAGATAGTACCATATGATTCTCCTTTCTATTTTAGTAAATTTAAAACTGAAAACTATCCTGTTTTTGTCAAATGATTCAGACACATAGATGCGAATAAGCTATTCCCCCATAAATGCTATCAAACTTTGGTGGTGTATTTATTTCTTATACAGAAAAGAGTATAATAAACAAAGTTATTATTCATTAGTCTAAGGAGACACTATGTCTGATTCATTTGATAAAATTGTAGAAATACCTACTGATAAAAAAGAATATATTACATCCTATTGGTCTGAACGGGCCAAATCTTTCCGAGAGTTGCGCGAAAAGGAACTCCATAGTCCAAAGGAATTATTGTGGCGTGATGAATTACTATCTCATCTGCCAAACGGTAACTCCCTATCTATTTTAGATATTGGCTGTGGCGCAGGCTTCTTTAGTATTCTCTTATCCCAAGCGGGTCATACGTCCACAGGTATCGATTTAACACCAGAAATGGTTTCAGAATCCCAATACTTGGCTGAACAAGTGCAAAGCATAGCTACATTCCAAGTAATGGATGCAGAAAGCCTTGATTTTCCAGAGGCTAGCTTTGACGTAGTGGTAGCACGCAATGTGACTTGGAATTTACCACATCCTGATCAAGCCTATGCAGAATGGCTTCGCGTATTGAAACCAGGTGGTATTTTGCTCAACTATGATGCGGAACATGCCAAAGGTCATCATCATCGACCTGAAATGTTACATAATGCTCATGCTAATGTACCTACAGAATTACTCGATAAATGTCACACCATGTATCACATGTTAGAAATCAGTCGCTATGACCGCCCTATGTGGGATCACACAGCCCTATTAAATCTAGGTGCCTCATCTTGTGAAATTGATACCACTGTGGGACCTCGTATTTATGATACTGAGGATGAGTTTTATATTCCAGTGCCTATGTTTTTGGTGAAAGCAACTAAAGAAGTCTTATAAATGTCCAAAGAATTCTTGGGCATTTTTTATTTCTGCCTTTAATTTTTCTTCATCTATAGTCAATAATTCACGATCTTTCATCAAAATCTTGCCATTAACGATAACAGTATTAGCATCAGAACTATTGGCAGAATATGCAAGAGCTGCGACGTCGTTATAACGAGGCATCCAGTGTACTTGGTCGGCATTGTATAGAACGATATCTGCGCGATAACCTTCTTGTAATACACCTAGGTCATGATAGCCAAGAGCTTTTGCTCCTTCTACTGTCCCCATATTCCAAGCTGCTTGTGCAGGGATGGCTTTTGGATCATATAGACGTGCTTTATGAAGTGTGGCAGCAAGGCGTACTTCCTCTAGCATATCTGCATTATTGTTACTAGCAGAGCCATCAGTACCTAAACCAACGGTAATACCTTTGGCAATCATTTCTGGCACTGGTGCAATACCACTAGCCAGTTTCAAATTAGATTGTGGATTATGAGCAACGGCAACATTATTCTCAGCCATAATCTCCATATCTTCTGGTGTTACATGCACACAATGGGCCGCTAGTGCACCATTATAGAACAAACCTAAGTCATGCATGTGGGCAATTGGTGTTTTACCAGTGGCTTTTATAACATTTTCCACTTCATCTTTCGTTTCGCTTAGATGCATATGAATGCCAGCACCAATTTCCTTGGATAAAGCGATAACTTTTTCCATATAATCATCTGGACATGTATATGGCGCATGTGGTCCTAATAAAACCTTGATGCGGTGATTATCAAAGCCATGCCATGTACGATATAAATCGGCATTTTCTACGAGCGCTTGATTGGCTGTTGGGGATACACCCGCAAGACCACGAGATAATACGGCACGAATACCAGAAGATTTAACTTCTTCAGCTGTTGTATTCATAAAGAAGTACATATCACTAAATGTAGTAGTACCGGAACGCAACATTTCAGCAATCCCTAATTGAGTACCATATTTTACATAGTGGTCATTCAGTTTTGCTTCTGTAGGCCAGATAGCGTTTTGTAACCAGTCCATTAATTCCAAATCATCCGCATAGTTACGGAATAATCCCATAGCAATATGCGTATGAGTATTAATGAGACCTGGTGCTGCTAATTGTCCTTTACCATCCAATACTTCTGTGGACTCAGCTGTAGCTTTCACAATGTCCTGTTCATTGGTGAAGATGAATTTAATATAGCCATCTTGAATGGCGATGGCTGCATGATTGATAGTTGTGTCATTCGATAACACGTCGATATTTTTTATGAGTAAATCGTACATAGTATATCCTTTCAAGACAGGGCGAGTACAAATACAGAATATTCCAACATTACAATCTATTTGACGAGTGTATCCTAGAGAATAACCCCATATTGCTCTGCATCGCAATCTATTATGTATAGCCGAAAAGACTTGGCCGAAACCAAGTCTATCGTTATTAGTTAACTTTTGTAAGGTAATCGATTTGATCTTGTGTTAATGCATCTAAATCGTAACCCATGGATTTTAATTTCAAATCTGCAATGCGAGTATCTAATTCGTGAGGTAATACGTGAACTTTTACATCCATTGTTTTACCATGTTTTAATAGATATTCTGCTGCCAATGCTTGCATTGCAAAGGATAAGTCCATGATTTCTGCAGGATGACCATCACCAGCTGCAAGGTTTACAAGACGACCTTCTGCCAATAGGTATAATTTACGGCCATCAGCCATTGTGTAGCCTTCGATATTTTGACGAACGCGTTCATGGCTCACTGCTAGTGCTTCCAAATCAACAGCATTCACTTCGCAATCGAAATGACCAGCATTACACATGATTGCTTTATCTTTCATTACTTCGAAATGTTCTTTTACGATAACGTCTTTACAGCCTGTTACAGTACAGAAAATATCCCCAATTTTAGCGGCTTCAATCATAGGTAATACTTTGAAACCATCGAATACGGCCTCTACTGCTTTGATTGAATCTACTTCTGTTACATATACATGAGCACCAAGGCCTTTAGCACGCATAGCAACGCCTTTACCGCACCAGCCATAACCAGCAACTACGACGTTTTTACCAGTTACAGTGAGATTTGTAGTACGCATGATACCATCCCATACGGATTGACCAGTACCATAGCGATTATCGAACAAGTATTTACAGTACGAATCGTTAACGGCAATCATAGGGAATGTCAATTTTTCCGCATGCTCCAACGCATATAAACGATGTACACCTGTAGTCGTTTCTTCGCTACCACCGATGAGACGATCTTTGGCATCTTGGCGTGTGGTGTGTAATAGATTTACAAGATCACCACCATCATCAATGATGATATGTGGTTTATGGTCCAATGCTTTATGCAAGAAATTGAAATATTCTTCATCAGTACAGTTATAGCAAGCATATACAGTAATGCCCATATCTACAAGGCCTGCTGCCACGTCATCTTGTGTGGACAATGGATTGGACCCTGTTACAATAACATCAGCGCCACCTCGTTTCAATACGGTTGCTAAATACGCAGTTTTCGCTTCTAAATGCACGCTCACAACGATAGTTTTGCCTTTGAAAGTTTGGCTTTTCTCGAATTCATCACCTAGTGTATTCAATGTAGGCATGAAGTTAGAAACCCACTCGATTTTTTTACGGCCTTCAGAGGCTAAATTAATATCTTTGATTAAGGATTGCATAGTTAGTCCTTTCTAATAAAATAGATTGTTCGTTTTTTCTGTAGATAACTAAAGTACTCTCTACGGAATAATTGGTAACTGGCTATCAAGTATATACGTTTATATACGTAGCCAATAGTAATATTTTAATAACTATTTTTGTACCTTTGACTGTAATTCAGCAATGGATGCTTCGTAATCAGGTTTTAAAACGCCTTGTTCGGTAATGATGGCCGTCACGAGCTCATGCGGTGTTACATCAAAGGCAGGATTCAAGATGCCAATGTCGCTTGGTGCCGTTTGAATACCATGGAAATTCCATACTTCTTCAGCCATGCGCATCTCGATAGGAATATCTTTACCATCTTGGAGGGTGAAGTCAAATGTACTATATGGTGCGGCCACATAGAATGGAATATTATGATGTTTTGCTAATACGGCTAAACCATAGGTACCAATTTTATTGGCTACATCACCTTTCGTTGTGATGCGGTCCGCCCCAACGATAATGGCATCAATTAGGCCTTGTTGCATCGCATAGGCCGCCATATTATCAGTTTGTAATGTCACAGGAATACCATCTTCATGAAGCTCAAGGGCTGTTAAACGAGCGCCCTGTAGTAATGGTCTCGTTTCATCAGCATACACACGTTCTAATTGTCCATTTGCATGTAATTCACGAATCACACCAAGGGCCGTACCAAGACCGCCTGTGGCTAATGCGCCAGCATTACAATGTGTGAGCATACGAATATTGGATTGCCCTTCAAATAAGGTCGCCCCAGCCTTAGCCATGGCGTGATTAAGGGCAATGTCCTCTCGATGAATTTCTTCAGCCTCTTTCGTAATGAGATTAATAAGTGCTTCACCGTTAGTAATTGCATTGTCGGAAATACTTGCTTTCACAAGAGTAAGCACGCGATCTACGGCCCAAGCTAAGTTGATAGCTGTAGGACGAGTTTCCTTTAATTCCTCTGCGAATTCGTAGAATTGACTAAGTTGTTCTGAAAATGGATGATTAGATTGCGTCGCCTCTGTGGCAGCTAGTATTAATCCATAACCAGCTGCTACACCAATAGCAGGTGCCCCACGAACGCGAAGCATTTTGATAGCCTCCGCTACTTGGCGCCAATCCGTACAACGAATGTAGTGAATATCAGTAGGTAATTTTGTTTGGTCCAAGAGAATTAACTCTGGCTGCTTCCATTCAATATTAATCATAATTTGAAACCACCATATTCAGACATACGACTATGTGCTACATATTTTGCATCTACGTCAACAGCTTCGATAGTTTTTAAAATGAGAGATTTTAGCTGCTCAGCCATTTGTCCCATCATTTCCACCACTTCCCCATGTGTAAGGGCTGTTGTAGAGATACCTGCCGCATAGTTAGTAATCATGGAAATCGTAGCATACGCAATCTCTGCTTCGTTTGCTAAATTAACCTCAGGTACATTTGTCATACCTACAGTATCACCACCAAGCATGTGGAACATTTTAATTTCCGCTGGTGTTTCAAAACGTGGGCCTTCTGTACATACATAGGTGCCACCATTATGAATTGGTAGCTCTAATTCTTTTGCTGCACTTTCAATAGCACTGCGAAGTTCAGGGCAATATGGATTGGTTACATCCAAATGTGCCACAGGACGGTCGCCACCTTCGTAGAATGTAGTGATGCGGTTTTTCGTAAAATCAAGGAATTGATCAGTTAATACGAAATGACCTGGTTTGAAGCTTTCATTCAAAGAACCTACTGCAGTAGTAGAAATGATGAACGTAACACCTAATTTTTTTAGGCCCCAAATATTCGCACGATAATTAATTTTATGCGGTGGAATGGAATGACCACGGCCATGGCGAGCCACAAAGATAACGGTTTTACCTTTGTACGTACCTTGTACATAATCAATATCACCATACGGCGTTGTTAAGGACTCTTCGTGAATATTTTCAAAAATAGACGGATCGTAAACGCCTGTACCACCAATTACACCAATTGCGCTCATGTGGACCTCCTTAGCTAACTTGAGAAGCTTCTTTAAATATAGCTTCTAACTCTTGACTATCAAAATGATACTTTTCATTACAATAATGACATACAAGTTCTGTAGTAGCATCCTCAAGGATTGCTTTTTGATCGGCTTTGTTTAGAGTCATTAGAATTTCTGCAAAGCGATCACGACTGCATGTACATTTGAATTCTACTGGTGATTCAAATACTTCGTTTATATCCATACCGAATAGGATACGTTCTACGAGACCTTCTGCATTAGGATGATCCTTTAAGTATTCTGTTATTGGACCTAAGTCACTAATATTTTGCTCTACTTGTGCCAATGCTTCATCTGTTGCATCTGGCATGGCTTGTACAATGAAACCACCTGCTACAATAGTTTTCATATCTGTATCTACAAGGACGCCTAAACTAATGGTAGAAGGTACTTGTTCAGAGGTGAATAAATAGTAAGCTAAATCTTCAGCTACCTCACCACTTTGAATAGGGCTAGCAGATGTATAATCCTGTGTTAATTGGGTAAAGCGAGTTACCTTTACTTCTCCATTATGACCTACTGCAGCGCCTACATTAAGTTTTCCTGCCCGCACTAATGGCACATCGGTATGTGGATGATCAACGTAGCCACGAACTGTATTATCTGCAAAAGCATCAACGTGAACAACACCTAGTGGACCGTCACCATCAAGACGTAAACTTACATTTTCATGATTTTTAAAATCACTAACCAGTAAAATAGCACCTGTCATAGTGCGGCCTAAGGCAGCTGTTGCTACTGGCCATAAATCATGACGCACACGTGCTGTTTCCACTGTATCGGTTGTGACAGCTACAGACATACGTATACCTTCTCTTGTTGTATATCGTTTAATAAAATCCATTATTTCCTCTTTCGTTTTAGTTATTGTTTTAACTATCTATAAGATAGTTGTAGGAAATGATTATCTATACCTACAACTTATTATTATACTATGTTTTTGGTACTTTCACAAAAAAAGACACATAGAATCAGAGTCGATTCTATGTGCCCTAATGAGTTTAAATTTGATCTAACAAATTAATCATTTCGATAGCGCCCATAGCACAGTCGTAACCTTTGTTACCAGCTTTTGTGCCAGCACGTTCGATAGCTTGTTCGATGTTTTCAGTTGTTACCACACCGAACATAACTGGAATGCCCGTATCTAAGGATACATGTGCGATGCCTTTAGCCACTTCGTTACATACATAATCGTAATGAGTCGTGGATCCACGGATTACTGCACCCACACAAATAACTGCATCGTATTTACCAGAACGAGCTGCTTTTTGAGCAACCAATGGAATTTCATAAGCCCCCGGAACCCAGATTGTAGTGATATCTTCTGCTTTTACGTCATGACGAAGTAAGCAGTCTTCTGCACCACCGATTAATTTTGTAGTGATGAATTCGTTGAAACGAGAACCGATGATGGCAAATTTTTTGCCAGTACCAAGTAAATTACCTTCTTTAATCATGATGAATCTCCTTTTTGATATATTTTTTGGATTGAATTTATAATTTAAATCTGAACTAGATTTATTTCTCTAATAAGTGCCCCATTTTAACTTCTTTTGTATGCAAGTAACTTGCATTGATCTTATTAGCTGGAATAATCAATGGCACACGTTTAGATACGCTGATGCCCCAATGCTCAAGACCATGACGTTTTTCTGGATTATTAGTTAACAAACGAATGCTCTTGATACCAAGGTATTTAATGATTTGTGCGGCTAAAGAATATTCGCGCATATCTGGTGGGAAGCCTAACTCAACGTTAGCCTCTACTGTATCAAGACCTTGCTCTTGTAATGCATAAGCTTTAATTTTATTCGTTAAACCAATGCCACGGCCCTCTTGACGCATGTAGACAACAACGCCTGTACCTTCTTTTTCAATGGAACGTAATGCAGCGTCTAATTGTTCACCACAATCGCAACGTTTGGAACCAAATACATCACCTGTTAAACATTCGGAGTGAATGCGAAGCAATACATCAGATTGACCGTTCACATCACCTTTTACAATGGCCAAATGCTCTTTATGATCTATTTCATTTTTAAATACGAAGATACTGAAATCACCAAATTTTGTTGGTAGTTTAGAACAAGCACCTAATTCAACCAATGGATCGTGAAGTTTACGGTACTCAATTAAATCAGCTACTGTGGCGATTTTCAAATTGTGTTTAGCGCCAAATTCTACTAAGTCTGGTAAACGAGACATATTTCCATCATCTTTTGTAATTTCACAAATTACCGCAGCCTCTTGCAATCCTGCTAGACGACATAAATCAATGGAAGCCTCTGTATGACCTTGGCGAACAAGGACGCCCCCTTCTTTGTATACCAATGGGAATACATGTCCTGGCCGACGAAAATCCTCTGGTTTTGCATTAGGATCCAGTAATTTTTGAATGGTTAACGCTCGTTCATATGGGGAAACACCTGTCGTTGTGTCAACATGGTCAACGGTTACAGTAAAGGCTGTTTCGTGATTATCTGTATTTTTGCTAACCATCGCATGAATAGCAAGACGATCAAGCATTTCGCGACGCATTGGTGTGCATACGATACCTCGCGCTTCTTTCACCATGAAGTTAATATTTTCTTGCGTAGCAAATTCTGCGGCGATTACAAGGTCACCTTCGTTTTCACGACCTTCATCATCCACAATAATTACAGGCTTACCTGCTTTAATGTCTACCAAGACCTCTTCAATAGTATTTAATGTATAATCCATATGAAAAACCCCTTTATATTATAGGAAACCTTTTTCCACTAGCAATGTCTCGAAAGAACGAGAAAAATTGCTGCTAGCAGGAGTAGATTCTTCTTTTAAATTCATAAAATGACGAATATATCGTCCGGAAATATCTGTTTCTAAATTAACGATAGTACCCACTGTCGCATCAGCTAACACTGTTTCCGCTATAGTATGCGGAATTACGCTCACTTGGAATGATGTATCCGTGCGATTGGCTATAGTTAAACTGATCCCATCTATGGCGATAGAACCCTTATAAATAACGTAGTCCATTACCGATTTATCTGCCGTTATGGTAAACACAATGGCATTATCGGTGCGTCGCATATCTGATACGCGTCCTGTGCCGTCTACATGACCAGCCACAATATGACCACCAAAACGACCATTAGCTGCCATGGCACGCTCTAAATTGACAGGTTGTCCCGATTTCAAGTTTGTGAACGTCGTCATCTTAATGGATTCTGGCATAACGTCGGCCGTAAATGTGCGACCATGTATGGTCGTTGCCGTCAGACAAACACCATTAACAGCAACAGAATCACCAATTTTCAAATCACTAAAAATTTTATCGCCGCCAATGGTTAAAATGAGCGATTGCGAGCCTCGTTGAATGGCCTCAACGCGGCCGACCTCCTCAACGATTCCTGTAAACATACTCACCCTCCCGATTCATGCGATACGCTTCAATTCTAATATTATTATCTATAATGTCTACACTAGTGAAAGTCAAATTTGGCGCCTCTTGCAATGATGCAATTCCATTACCTGTAACGGCTCCAATGGCTTCTGCACCACCAATAATAATATTACCAACATAGGTTACCATCTTATCGAATAGTTGTTGCTCTACAAAGCTAGCGATGATACTAGCGCCACCTTCAACTAATACGGAGGTGTATTGCATAACGCCTAATTCACTTAAAACAGCATTAATATCTAATTTCTTAATATCTACCAATACATCTGTAGCCTTAGATTTTCTTACTGGCACAGTAGCAATCGGTTTGACTATAGCGCCGACACGTTCTAATTCATGGATACGGTCCTTAGAACAACGCTCCGATACAAATATAATAACTTTACGGTCACCTTGTTTAAATACATTCGCATCCGTTGGTGTACGGCCTAAACTATCCAGGATAATGACATCTGGTTGGTGAATATCCACAATTTCAATATTTGCATTGACGATTTCAGCGTTCGTATTAGCTGGTCCATCATTCATTTTTTCAGTTTCACTGGTAAAATCAACTAAATCACAGTTACCGATAATCGATTCATATAAATCATCACGACTAATACGACAATTCAAACTTGGATTATCTGCCAAGATGGTTCCTACCCCAACGAGCATGGCATCATGAGTGGCCCTTAAAATATGTCCATCATGACGCGAGGATTCATTAGTAATCCACATAGATTCACCTGTTTTTGTGGCGATTTTTCCATCCAGGGACATGGCACTTTTCAAGGTAATCATAGGATGCTTTGTTTGCATATACGTGAAAAACCCTTCATTCATACGAATACAGTCTTCACTAAGTACATCATTTGTTACTTCAATGCCCGCATCCTCGAGTATGGCAATACCTTTACCGGCCACTAATGGATTAGGATCCATACTACCTATAACAACACGACTAATGCCAGATTCTACAACACGCTTAGCACAAGGTGGAGTTTTGCCGTAATGGGCGCAAGGTTCTAATGTCACATATAATGTGGCACCTTTGGCAGCCTCACCAGCTTGGTCTAGTGCGTGCACTTCTGCATGAGCTGTGCCAGCCTTATGGTGAAAGCCTTCGCCAATTATTTTATTATCTTTTACAACCACAGCCCCTACTAAAGGATTCGGTGCTGTATGGCCAAATGCTAATTTTGCCAATTGAATCGCTCTAGCCATATATTTTGTATCATTCACGATATCACCCTCTCAATCATTGAGTTAGTGCGTAAAAAAGGGACTACTCATACGAATAGTCCCTAAGGTATTTAGATTATATGCACAGTAAAACTACTATGCGTCTTTTCTCATCCAGACTGTACTGTCGGTATCGGAATTGCACCGATTCATGCTATGCGCTCGCGGACTATCACCGCCGGTAAGGAATCTCACCTATCCCCAAAGACTAATATTTATTTAATTTATATATTTATACTAGCACGAATACTTATATAATGCAACTTTTAACATAACAAGTTGAGAATTATTCTTCATCATCCCATTCATTTTCTTCCTCAAAGGCGATTTCATCTTCATATTCATCATCATACATAGATGAGTCTTGAATGAGTTGCTCATAAATTTCTGGATTAATATCATATATTCTCATCTAAACTTAATGCTTCATTAAGTTCTGATGAATCATCATTAATATAAACATCCTCATCATCTGGACTATTATGGAATCCAAAATCATCTTCTATATCATCAATAAACTTATTTTCAAAAAGCAGTTCTATAGAACCCAAGTAGCTCTTGTAACTCTAAAAATTCTTCTTGTAATTCCTTAACTTCATTTTGTAATTCTGCAATAGTTGTATCCATAATTCAGAAATCCTTACTAAGAAAACAATATTACAACATTATTTGTGATGAATCCAGTTTTCGATTGCCAATCGTTTCTTGCGTAGGGAAGTCACAATAATAACTGCTAATATAGTACCACCTGCCGTACTGATAAAAAATGGTGGTACAAATCCCAATAATGCGCCTTTGAAGCTATTCATCATAATAGTAGCCATTGGATAGGCAACCAGTCCTCCGATTATAGCAGTACCAAATACCTCACCAACATAAGCACCTACAACATTTTTTGTTTTTTGATATAACAAACCTGCTAATATAGCACCAAAAATACTACCAGGAAAGGCAAACAATGTACCTAAGCCTAACATATTACGAATGGTAGAGGCTAGGAATGCAGCCTTAAAGGCCCAGCTTGGTCCAAGAATAATAGCTGTAATAATGTTTACCAAATGTTGTATAGGTGCACATTTAGCACCTAATACAGGGAATGAAAATAATGATCCCACTACTGCAATAGCTGTCAAAATAGATGCTACTACCATAGGTCGAACATTGTGGTTTCCATTTTTATTACGGGCCGTTTCAATATTAGTTTCACTATTAATGTCTTTTACTTCTTCAGTCTTATCAGATTTTGGCATCAACTTTCGCCCCCAAACTAATTTTTAACACAGCGCATAAGCATGCAGCGCCTAACATTGCAGGTAATGTGGCACCATACATAAATTCTGTACGTAAGAAATAATGATACATACAGAAACCACCGAACCAAGCAATTAAATTTGTTGGATTAATGAGTTCGTGGTAACTACGTTTAAATACATAATCTAGAATAAGTACCGCTGCCATTGGTGCAAATACGGATCCAATGAAGTACAAGAACTCAATAATATTATCCATCGGGTATAAAACAGCAGCTATAGTACCTAGCACAACGGTTACATTAGCTAATGCAGAACCTTTGATATGCTTGGAGAGACTTTCACCAGACATACCTGCAGAATAAGCATCTAGGAATGTTGTGGTAACTGTAGAAAAAACGACGATTAACAGGCCAGCAATGCCAAGTCCAGCAGAGCTCATCAATACGGCAATATCAGTTTCACCAGTATAAATGGCCGCACTCATACCGATGAAATACATGAAAGCACTTGTCAAAGAGTATACAATAACACTCACTACAGTTGCTCGTACTGGTTGTTTAGCATCTTTTGTATAATCACTGATTAATGGCAACCATGATAATGGCATCGCTACAGATAATTCCAATGCACCAAGGAATGTTAAGGATTCGTCCATAATTCCTAGAGGTTGATAATTGTTAAAAATGAGCCCACATAGTACTAATGTCAACAAAAATAATGATACCATTGCAATACAATTAATACGTGTGAAATTACGCAAACCAATTTTTAACCATATCATGATAAAAGCGCCAATAATAATAGCCCATAAAGGTTCACCAAAATTGAATAGACTATTCGCGGCTAGTGCCCCATCGTAAATCATTATAGATGTCCACCCCATGAGCTGAACGATATTCAAGATAATAAATAACAGTCCACCATAATGACCAAACGCACTTTTAACAGTTTCCATGGCACTCTTTTCTTCTTTAGCACCAATATACCCTGCACCAAATAAGATGAGTCCACCAATAATATGGCCCAAAATAATCGCTACTAAACCTGTTTCAAGACCTAAAGTAGCAAAATACGTGCCTGTCATGATTTCAGCAATGGATACGGCTGCACCAAACCACAATAATCCATTGTCCAGTATAGATGTTTTCATCGTAAATCTCCCTTATATGAATATATTAGAATTATAACCATTTGTATGTCTATAATTCGTAAAGCATAATACCAACTAACTCTATTAATTGACAACTTGG
>SAAC01000101.1 GCA_009929605.1 Negativicutes bacterium | reverse complement strand
GATTTAAGACTTTCTGGTTTAATCTTGAACATAGTAATACTTCCTTTCATATACATAGTTATCTACTATAATAATTAAGTTAAATAAAAAGGAGCCTCCCTTTTATCGGAGACTCCTCGCACATTGCTACTAACGATTGTTAGAATTATTGCTTATTAGCTGGTTTTAGTCCTAATGCAGAATTGTCGCCACAGCTACAACCGCTACCACAGCCGCATCCACTTGATGCTGTATCTTTTTTACTAGAACTTTTGGTGGATCCACCGCCACCGCAGCCACAACCACCAGTACCAGTCATTTGCTTGTAGATTTTACTACCTACATACACCAATGCTAATAATCCTATGAGTCCCACAATAAGGTTATCCATATTATACCAACTTTCTCATTATCATAAATTATCATTTAAAAACCATCAATGAACAATGAGAATTTACAAGGCATTTTAGGATTTTTCCTTTTCTCATTATCATTTAACCGCGAATATTGATTATTCGCAAGTATTATTTTTACAATTATCATATTTAATTTTTACAATGTAAATTACAATATTCATGCTCATATATATATGCGTATAGTGAAAGGCTTTTAAAGCCTTTCACTATACGCAATATAATAGAAATTGTATTATTAGAAACCTAACAACAAGCCACCTTGGTACACGATAAATGCCGCAATCCATGCCAATACATTCTCATATACGAACATAAATGTCATCCATTTCCAAGAGTTAGTTTCACGTTTAATAACTGCTAATGCAGCAATACAAGGAGGATATACCAATACGAACACCATCAACGCTACTGCAATTAAAGGAGTAAAGTTAGGGTCTTGTTGTAAATAATCTACAATTGGTTGTTGATGAGTATCATCGCCACCTACTGCATAAATAGTACCCAATGTACTAATCAATACTTCTTTCGCTGCCATCGCGGCTACAAGGCCTACCCCAAGTTTCCAGTCAAAGCCAAGTGGTGCCAAGATCGGTTGAATCGCCTTACCAAATTGTGCTGCATAAGAAGCTTCAATTTTTTCAGATGCTTGCATTTCATCAAGCACACCAATTTCTTCATTCATGCCTACACGGTTTTTATACAATGCCCAAGCTGCTGTCATTTCTTGTTCGTGATCTTTTTGAATATCAGCAAACAATTCAGGAATAGGAGCACCTTCTGCCATATCAAGTTCTACTGGATCTTCTTCCGCTTTTTCAGCTGCTGCATCTGCCTCTTCTTTAGCTGCCGTCATTTCGTCAACAATACCATTAATAGCTTCTTGTTGATCTTCCGCGGCTAAGCCAAATTGTGCAAAGATAGCTGCATCTTGTGCTTCATACGTTTGAGTTACCTGTTCACGAGCTGCATCATAATCTTGTGTATACTGTACATCTTGTGGATATGCAATCAAGAACCATACAAGGATGGATGCTGCTAAGATGAAAGTACCTGCTTTTTTAACATATAATACAGAGCGTTCCCACATATGCATGAATACAGATTTTAATGTAGGCATATGGTAAGGAGGTAATTCCATTACGAATGGATCGGCTTCACCAGAGAAGATGAAGGAACGGAAAATTTTTGCAAAGATAATCGCAAAAATAATACCCAAGAAATAAATCGCTGCTACTACTGTGCCACCCATTTCTGGTGGGAAGAATGCTGCTGCAAACAATACATATACTGGCAAACGAGCACTACAACTCATGAACGGTGTTACAAAGATTGTAACCATACGGTCTTTGTAATTATCAAGAATACGAGCACCCATTACAGAAGGAACGGAACAACCAAAACCTAATAATAATGGAATAAATGATTTACCATGTAAACCACAAGCACGCATCACGCGGTCCATTACGAACGCAGCACGAGCCATGTAA
This sequence comes from Negativicutes bacterium, assembly GCA_009929605.1. Taxonomy (GTDB): domain Bacteria; phylum Bacillota; class Negativicutes; order Veillonellales; family Veillonellaceae; genus Veillonella; species Veillonella absiana. The sequence goes on along the minus strand of SAAC01000101.1, from coordinate 2,509 downwards.
CCAGTATCCTCTAAGAAGGAAATACCCAAGAACAATAATACGATTAATGGCAAGAAACTCAATACGGCCCCTACACCACCGATAATACCGTCCACAACCAAAGATTGTAACTGACCTTCGGGAATCACTGTTGTACACCATTCACCTAAGGCAGTAAAACCTTGGTCTAACCAATCTTGTGGATAAGCACCCAAAGTATTTACGAAGTTAAATAGTAACCACATGATAAACATAAAGATTGGTAACCCCCAAATGCGGTGGGTTAAAATTTTATCATATTTATCAGAACGTGTTTCTAACTCTGTAGGACCTTGAATCAACATATCGTTGTATACATCCAACGCAAAACGATGACGGTATTCTTGGAATACTACATCAAGGTCAACTTGATCCTTCAATTCATTCCGTAATGCTTCAGCTTTCGCAATCACTGCGTCCGTATTATCAATACGCATGATTTTACCTACAACATCAGGATCATTTTCAAGCAATTTAATAGCTACCCAACGTAATGGATATGTAATAGTACCCGCTGCTTTGATTTCAGATTCTAGTTCATCTATCTTAGGTTCTAAAATTTCACCATAGCTTACTTTCACAGGGGTTACATTGCCTTGCTGCGCTACAGCCACAGTAGCCTCTAACAAGTCTTGGGTGCCTACATTATCACGACCTACGGTATTAACAACAGTAGCCCCAGTACGAGCGCTCAATGTACGGATATCGTATTTAATACCCATTTCCTCTGCTACGTCAGCCATGTTCAGAGCCACTACCATTGGACGTTCCAATTCAATTAACTGTGCCGCTAAATACAGGTTACGTTCCAAGTTAGATGCATCCAATACATTTACGATTACATCTGGTTCATCATTAATAATTACATTACGCGCTACTAACTCATCCATAGAACGTGCAGTTAAACTATATGTGCCTGGTAAATCGATGAAGAGTAATTCTTGTCCATTAAAGGTAGTTTCCCCTTCTTTTTTCTCTACGGTTACGCCTGGATAGTTACCTACGTGTTGCTTGGATCCTGTAATATTATTAAATATTGTGGTTTTACCACAGTTAGGGTTCCCCGCTAAGGCAATTCTCACGCTATTGCCTGATGCCATACAATCAACCTCCTACTGTACATCAACATCAATCGTGCCTGCTTCACTGACGCGAAGAGCCAATTCAAAGCCTTTTACTTTAATTTCCACTGGATCACCAAGTGGTGCAAATTTCACAACATGAATCTTTGTACCTTTTACAAGTCCCATGTCGATGAGACGATGCTTGATGTTACCACTACCGTGTAAAGTGACAATTGTACCTTCCTCACCAGGCTTCATGTCCTTAAGCTTTTTGATAGCCATGCTAACACCTCCTACTCAATAAAGCAAACTAACAACCTATACCAATACAATCTAAGAGGCTTACTTATAACCTGTATTAATATTCATCCTCATTATAACACTCACGAGGATAATATCAATAGATACTATCATTTAAACAGTAAAATTTCTCTTTATTTTCTATACTTTTTAGTCATATTAGATTTTCACATAATATTCAAATATATAGATATTATCTTATTTTATAATATTTTCTTATATCAGATTCTACACTTTTGTATACACTATACACGTCTCCTTTTATTCTCACTTTATTCTCATTAAATGTTAATCAGAAAATTTTATCTACTCTCCAAATGATGTTAATTTAATTCTCATGTTGATGATGATTATTGAAAATGAAAATGTGAAATTAACCTAGTATTTCCATTTTCGCCAGATTCTATATTTCATGCTATAATTAATCTATATGTATATATGAAAGGACGACCCATGAAATCATTTAAATCCCTAGGCGTTTCTGATATTCTTATCGAAACCTTAGCCAAACAAGGCATAAAAGAACCGACCCCCATTCAGGAGCAATCATTACCCGTCGTATTTAAAGGCAATGATATCATAGCCCGTGCCCAAACAGGTACTGGCAAAACATTAGCATTCCTATTGCCCATGCTACAACGTGTACATACAGACGTACATCAAGAGCAAGTACTCATCATCGCCCCTACGCGAGAATTAATTAAACAAATTGCTGATGAAGCCAAAGTATTAGGCGATGTTATCGGCGTAGATGTACTACCACTCATCGGTGGTAAAACTATCGAGTCCCAATTACAACAATTAGGCCGTCGCCCACAAGTTATCTTAGGTACGCCCGGCCGACTTCTCGATCATGCAAAACGTGGTTCCCTTCATTTAGATTCAATTCGTCGCGTAGTGCTCGACGAAGCGGACCAAATGTTACATATGGGATTCTTACCCGATATAGAGTCCTTAATTGGACAAACTGATGCAAGCCGCCAATTATTGCTTTTCTCTGCGACTATTCCAGATAAAATCAGAAATTTGGCTAAGGCGTACATGCATAAACCTGTATCTGTTACTGTAGAGGGTGAACACATTACATTAGATGCCATCGAGCAACGCGTATATATGATGAATGTAGA
>SAAC01000100.1 GCA_009929605.1 Negativicutes bacterium | reverse complement strand
ATGATGAAGCTCTAATTCTTCAGCACAACCGCAGATAGCACATTGAGAGTCTTTTTTATATTGACTTTTTATTCCGTCTCTCATAAGGGATATAGCATCGCGTTTATATTTTACATTGCTTGCCATAGTGTTCTCCTCAACTGTATGAATATAGTATACATAATCGTATCGAATTTGTAAAGGGGATTTTAAAATGCAGGAATGGGATACCAACTGAGTAGTATCCCATCCTATACTTATTTATTTACCACGGGAAATAGAGTAAATTCCATAGCGCAGCGCATCACAAAGGTGAGAGTTAGCATCATGACGTGGTTTTTCACGTGATAATTTCTCTTCGCCTTCTTGGAAGTCCCACTTGTAGTTCTGCAGTGCATGAATTAATGAGGAACAAGATGCATCTACAATGATTTTTCCTTGCTGGAATAAAGCTTGCAGACATGCTAGGCCATCTAGGACAGACTTTTTAGCTGGAGCTGAGGCAATTTCATGCTCATATGCTAAATCCTGTCGGAACTGAGCTGCTGCAGAGTCAACAAAGATACGATCAACGTTATAACGATCTATACAATGCTGAATATAAGCAGCATGCTGAGCTGTAGTTTTCTCCGCCTGCTGGTATTCTTCTAACACATAGTAGGTATCCGTATCGTAATGATATTTAATAGTAAGAACTGCTGTAGGGTCACGATAACCAACGTCAATACCAAGCAACGTTTCGAATGCTTCATCATCTTTAAAGAAGTGACGCATACCTTTGAGGTCTTTAACATGATCGATAGCATTAAAGGTATCAAAGATCTGGCCTTCGAATACAGAGAAGTCAGCCTCGTATTCCTGACGGAAGTAGTTTTTACTAACTGTACGACGTGCTTCCTCAATATCATTCAGGTCAGCACGAGGGTTATCACGATATGTACCATGAATAGATACCCAGTTAGGCAACGTATCATCAAATCCGTAGGCGTAAAACTCTTTAAACCAGTTACCTCCACGAGGGGTGGAAATAAATAGAGCCTTAGAATTAGGTTTATCTAGAGTAGGACGCAGCTGAACCCTGAAAGCATCACCACCCACGTCGGAAATTGCCGCCTCATCAAAGATGATAAAGTCATATGAACGTCCAACCGCGGAGTCAGCCTGAGCCGCGGAAGCTAGTTTAAATAGAGAACCATTAGCTAACTCAATCTCTTTATCTTTAGCGTTCTCACGTTCGGTTTGTAGTCCATACTTCTTAATAAGACCACGAATCTGAGACCATCCGATATTAGCCAGTGAGTAGTTGGGTGCAACTACCAGTACTTTTACATTAGGTTCCAGTAGCTTTAAGAACCCAAGTGTATATGCTATAAAGGACTTGCCCACACGGCGTGATACACACGCCGTTACAAAACGGTGTCTAGGGTCTTCTAGCGCATTGATAATTGCTATTTGAGGGCCGTTAGGTGTAATACCCTCCTGTGCTAGTATTCCAGAAACAGGTAGACGGAAGAAACGTTTGTCTATTCCGAAATCAATAACATCTACTGTGTTAACGTAGGGTCTTGATACTTCCATTACTTCTTACCTCCAGTAGCTAGGGAAGTGATTAAGTCCATATAGTTTTGATCCCCAGCTCCAGCAATAATGTTATTCTGGATATTGGTCTGGTTAGCAGGAGCTCGGACGGCAGCTTTAGCTTTTTCTAGCTCTACCATCATTTTCATTTCTTCCATCTTCATCTTATGTGCTTTCCAGAGAATATCCATAATATCCTGGTCAGAACCCATGCCAGTTTCTTCTAGCTCCTCTAGTTTACGTTTAATAACTTCATCTAGAACACCGAACAAACGATCCCTATTACGGAATCCACTCTCCATAAAAATATCATTTAAGTAGTTCTTAACTTCACTACGATTCATAATATCTCGGAAAGCAATTTCGGACATTCCAAGACTACGTGCGGCAGAAGGCACATCGCTGCCGCATTGTAAATAGGCTTCAATAACATCCAAGCCCTCAGGAGACATGAGATCGGGAACTAATACATCATTTGCCATTATGTTAACCTCTGTACGTTAATTCTAAACTTGGGTGCATTAATCCAACCAACCTTAGAGAATGAATAAACCCAGAATTCTAAAACCCCACTAGAGGGGTTCTTACGAACATAGTAAACTATGTTACTTCTAGGCACTTGGGTACCACCACCACCCCTAAAAGATATGTTCCTTCGTGACATGATAGGTACGTAATATCCGGGCTGTAATACTATTATCTGGTGTGTTATAGCATCGCCAACATCATAGTCAGCCCTATTAACCCTAAGGGCCATACCTCTATAGTGCTGGGATGCATCTGCACCTAATTCGAACGCCCTATCTCCAGAGCAATGAAGCCCTACAGCCATATATTCCATAGACATTATAATAGTAGAGATACCTGAACCAGATAGTCCTATGTTTACAGAGTTTAGAAGAGAACTACTCCCCTCAGGAACGTTAATAAGCCAATCATTTTGACCTATAATGAGATTACTAGCTTTCTGACCATTGAACATCATTAAGGGTCTAACGGAGGGACTCCATATCTGCTTACCGTCCAGGGCTAGATAATTCTGTGAGCCGTTAAGTTCTACAGAACTATTAACAGGTACTTTGTAGGTACCCACCTTCCAGCTAGGTATTGATCCAGAGCTAGTACCGCCACTAGGAGTAATCATTGCGGAACTACCATCAGCAGCTATACCAGGCATACCTAGAGAACCACCGTCAGGATAAGTAGCCATACTAGATGTCTGGTTATTGGTAGCAAAGAAATTATTAGCGTTGTTAGGTGGGGCACCAGTACTTACAGATGTAAGGAATTCAAACTGGGTAGACCTTAAATTTATCCCCTTAATAGTTAGAGTATCATTACCAATAGCAATTTCATTACCTGTAAATATGTTACGAGCAGTGTAGCCGCCTGTCCTATCAAATGCTAGGTTGGTAACTAAAAACTCCATAGCTACAAGAGTTATTGGATAAGACAGCTGGCTAAAGTTGGTGAATACGCCACGATCTAGATAAGCTTGGAAGTCACCTCTGGTCTGTGAAGTAGCACATTCTCCTAGAGGGTAGTTGTTTCGTGGATTATAAGGATCTGAGTAGATGAACCTTGGCCCAGCATCAAACACGTATATTTTAGAATATCCAAATACCCTACCACCAGTAGTTCTGCAGAAGATATGGGTATGTCCCCCGCCTTTAGGCCCAAGAGGTGCAATCCAATTCGGATTTACAATATTATAGTATTCATATTCCAATACGTTAGGGTACGGAGGGTTGGAGTTAGGATTCCAGTATCTTTGCTCAGGCTTATTAGATCCTTGAGGTACGTTAGCAGAAAAGATAGCAGAGTCACCATTACCATATTTTGCCAGCTGAGCAGATTGTATGTCGTCTTCCCCCTGCCCATAGCTGAAACGTACCATCATACCTCCAGTACCCTGCTTAGCTATTTCATCATTAACTCGACCTGTGCCCCGTATAAAAGTTCCCCACTCTAGCATCTGATCTGGGAACGTAGCTCCATGTCTGGATGCAGTACAAGCACCTAGTTCGGTTAGGTCTGCCCTATACCAACTATACCCAACACCTTCATGACGCCCAGTCATTTGTCTACGATATTCCTTACCATTAAAGGTATAAACTAGGATAGGTAGTATAACTCTATTACCTGCGTTCATATGGGCTCTAAGAGCTGCTGGCATCTCTCCTATACGATATCCATCACCACCATCCTGTAAGTTTACTCGATAACGTTCCTCTACATATAAGTGTGGCATGTCCGAGTGAAATATAGAGTTATTATTTGGATTAGTGTGTATATTAGTGTCCCCACCAGCTTGGGTATTTATAGAGAACACGGTTTTGTTACTTAATCTTCCAGCGAAGACACTCATAAAACCTCCGAAAATTGATTTGCTTTGCGACTTAAAATTTTATATAATATTATTATATTGAAAACGGAAGCAGAAGTAAATAAGATTTTTTATTTCTGCAATGAAGTACAGGTAGCAAGTACAGCACAAGAAAATGATAAGCCTTTTCAGGAACCTCTACCTCTAGAGTTAGATCCCAAGACAAAGGCAATACATGATGCAATAAACGAAATCATTCAGGACGTCATACAAGATACAATGGAAGATGTTATGGGAACATCCTTCTTACTAGAAGAATCCGGCTTCGACGAAGTAATGGATCTGTTCGGAACGGTAGTGATGATTCGTGCAATTGCTAGAATATTCCAAATTCCAGGCTTACAGGAGAAGCAAAGATATGTCAGATGACAACAGAAAAAGGCAAGAGGAATTAAAAAGACTCTATGACTATAATCCAGAGACGGGAATTTTTATCCAGAAAACTACACGTGGAGGTAAAATAGCAGGT
>SAAC01000099.1 GCA_009929605.1 Negativicutes bacterium | reverse complement strand
ACTAGTACAATAATCCGCTCAGTTAGTGATAAAAATAATATACTATTGGTTCTAGAATATGATAAAATTATAAGTATAAAAGGCCCCTTTTATAAAAGGGGCCTTGCTATGTGAAAAAGACCAAAGAGTGTGTTGGTCTAAGGAGAAATTATGCGTGTAGATAATAGAGCAGCAGGTCAATTGAGACCTGTGAAAATTACAAGAAACTTTACCAGTTATGCGGAAGGTTCTGTATTGATTGAATGTGGCAATACAAAGGTGATTTGTACGGCCAGCGTTGACGATAAGGTGCCTCGTTTCCTAAAGGGCACAGGCCAAGGCTGGGTGACGGCGGAATATTCCTTGTTGCCACGTTCCACGCAAACTCGTGTGAGCCGTGAGGCGGCGAAGGGGAAGCAAACAGGTCGTACTGTTGAAATCCAACGTTTGATTGGTCGCGCTTTGCGTGCCGTTGTGGATATGGAGGCCCTTGGTGAACGAGTTATCACACTAGATTGTGACGTAATTCAAGCAGATGGTGGTACGCGTACTGCCTCTATCACAGGTGCCTATGTGGCGATGGTGGACGCTGTAGATAAAATCTTCGGCGGTTACGGCAAATTTCCTGTAACGGATTTCCTAGCGGCCATTTCCGTTGGCATTGGCGAGGAAGGCCCGATTACGGATCTTTGCTATGTTGAGGATAGTGCAGCCGTTGTGGATATGAATGTTATTCGTACAGGTGCGGGCAATCTCGTTGAGGTGCAAGGTACTGGTGAACACGGTACGTTCACACGGAAGGAATTGAATGAATTATTAGATTTAGCTGAGGCAGCGACAGATGAATTGATGGCGATTCAACGTGAGACACTTGGCGATTTAGCAAATAAGGTAGGCAAGGTCTATGAAACTAGTACTGGCGACGGGGAATAAGGGCAAGATTCGTGAATTCCAAGTGGCCTTCGGTCATCGCGGCATCGAGTGCATTGGCATTAAGGACGTGTGCGACGTGCCGGAACCTGAGGAAACTGGCACGTCCTTTATGGAAAATGCCATTTTGAAAGCCACCTATTACATGCAGGCCTGTGGATTGCCTTGCATAGCTGACGATTCAGGACTTGCCGTGGATGCGCTGAATGGTGAGCCCGGTATTTACTCGGCACGTTATGCGGGCCACGATGGCGAACATGGCGATGACGATGCGAACAATAAAAAACTAGTGGCGAATTTGCAAGGTATCCCTTTTGAAAGTAGAACGGCCCACTATGTGGCGGCATTGGCATTGGCGGTGCCTAATCAATATGTATCAGAGTTTACTACAAATACATTAGAAGAGTCTAAAAACGCAACAGCAGGGGTTGAGCAGGCATCAGTCGATGCTGAAAATATAGTAAGAGGCGTTAAACATGCCGATAGAATCATTGTAGATAAAAAACTAGATGCGGTCATTTTCACATCCCAAGGCACTTGTGATGGTCTCATTCAAGACGAACCTGTAGGCGACGGTGGATTCGGCTATGACCCGTATTTCTATGTACCGGACTTTCAAAAAACGATGGCCCAACTCGATATCGACACGAAGGAGAGTATTAGCCATCGAGGACGTGCCATTACATTGTTGTTAGATACGTTATCCTAGAGGGTTAAATCTTGAGTTAGGGCACATAGGTATACACTATACGTATACGTATGTATTGCAAGCATATAGAGATAGGAGCGTAGAACATGAAGCGAATTGGTATCATGAGTGATACCCATGGGTATCGAGAGCTCATTGATGCAGTAGTGGAGATTACAGCCGATGAAGAATTAGATATGTGGCTGCATGCTGGGGATTTCGGTGATGATGCGCGGTATTTACAAACGCTCATAGATATACCCGTATATGCGGTGCGTGGTAATACGGATCGTGAACAACCGTTGGAACCACGGGAACAATTAATCCCTTTAGAGGATACGTATATTTACATGACCCATGGTCATGAGGTATCATATTATAATCGAGTACAAGAATTGCTCTATTTGGGGCGAGCTATGGGGGCTAGGCTCGTCGTGGCCGGACATACACATCATCATGGTCAAGTAGAACAGGATGGTTGTACCTTTGTGAACCCCGGCAGTTTAGCATTGCCGAGGGATTTGTCGGGCGGTACTTTCAGTATTGTAACCTATGATAATGGCCATTTTTCTGTTGAGTTCTGTTATATACAAGAGCTGATGAAGTAAAATAAGTATTTTGAGGAAGGTAAATTACATATAATGGATACACCTGTAAAATCAAAACCTAAAATGAAATTATATGGATTCAATAATTTGACAAAAACGTTGAGTTTTAATATTTACGATATTTGTTACACTCGTACAGAGGAAGAAAAACGTCAATACATTCAATATATTGATGAGGTGTACAATGCAGATCGTTTGACCTCTATTTTAACAGAGGTGTCTAAAATCATCGGTGCTAATATTCTGAACGTGGCATCCCAAGATTATGACCCACAAGGTGCATCCGTAACGATTTTGATTTCTGAGGAGGAAATTGAAAAAGAGGACGTGGTTATGCATCTCGACAAGAGCCATTTGACAGTTCATACCTATCCTGAAAGCCACCCACACAAGGGAGTTAGCACATTCCGTGCGGATATCGAAGTGTCCACTTGTGGCCATATTTCCCCATTGAATGCGCTCAATTATTTGATCAATAATTTTGATTCCGATATTTTGACATTAGATTACCATGTGCGCGGATTTACACGTGACGTATCGGGGAAAAAAATCTACATCGATCATCGCATCAATTCCATTCAAAATTACATCAATTCAAAAACACGCAACTTGTACAACATGATTGATGTGAATGTGTATCAAGAAAATATCTTCCATACAAAAATGATGCTCAAAGAATTTGACCTTGATAATTACTTGTTTGGTATTACTGAGGATGAGTTAGGACAAAAGGAAATCAAAGAAATTAAACATCAATTGAAACAAGAGATGATGGAAATTTTCTATGGTCGTAACCTACCATCTGTGAAAGCCTAGTTTGCCCTAATTGAGGTTTGGATAAGCTGTGGCTTTAATGAGCTTTTTGAAAAGTATTCTAAAATACTATATCGAAAAGTGTTGAACTAGTTTTCTTGATAGAGTATAATTAATCTATCAGTTATATTGACTCCGATTATGGAATTTTTCATTAGCGGTCTATTGAATTAGTCTCATAATGCAGGGAGTCCGAATTACATTCGTAAAGGAGATTTCCATGGATATTCGTGAAGAAGCAGTACAAAAAAAACGTGAACTACAAGGTTTTTTAACTGTAGCAAGCAAATATGAGTTGAAAGATGCTCATGACTTGTCCGTTGCATACACACCAGGTGTTGCAGAACCTTGCCTTCGTATTAAAGATAATGAAGCAGAATCATTTGAATTAACTTGCCGTGGTAACATGGTAGCCGTTGTTTCCGACGGTACTCGTGTATTAGGTCTTGGTGATATCGGTGCTGCAGCAGCTATGCCAGTTATGGAAGGTAAATCCTTACTTTTCAAACGTTTTGGTAATGTTGATTGTGTACCTTTGGTTATCGATACAAAAGATCCAGAAGTATTGATTAACACTGTAAAATTGTTACAAAAAAACTATGCCGGCATTAACCTTGAGGATATTTCCTCCCCTAAATGCTATGAAATTGAAAACCGTTTGAAAGCAGAATTGGAAATCCCTGTATTCCATGATGACCAACACGGCACAGCTATCGCTTGTTTAGCTGGTGTGAAAGCGGCGCTTCGTCTTGTTAAAAAAGACTTGGAAACAGCTAAAATAGTAGTTAATGGTGCTGGTGCGGCTGGTGCTAACATTGCTCGCTTGTTATACCTTGCTGGCGCTCGCAACATCACTGTATTGGTTTCCTCTGGCGTATTGCACAAAGATTACAAACGTCTTGATTCCCTTCAAGCTGAATTGATCGAAATGCTTGATCTTGAAAGCAAATCTGGCGATTTGGCTGAAAATGCTAAAGGCGCAGATATCTTGTTGGGCGTTTCAGCTCCTGGCGTATTCACTAAAGAAATCATGGAAAGCATGAACAAAGATGCTATCGTATTTGCTATGTGTAACCCAACTCCAGAAGCTACTTATGACGAAATGAAAGCTGCTGGCGTACGTGTTGCTGGTACTGGTCGTTCCGACGCTCCTAACCAAATCAACAACGTAGCAGTATTCCCTGGCGTATTCCGTGGTGCTTTCGATGTTCGCGCATCCCAAATCACTGACGAAATGAAATTGGCTTCTGCTGATGCTATTGCAGCATTGATTTCTGACGAAGAATTGGCAGAAGACAATGTAATGCCATCCGTATTCGACGAACGCGTTGCTCCTGCAGTAGCAAAAGCTGTTGCTGACGAAGCAGTTCGTGCAGGCATTGCTCAAAAAGTAAAATAATAAG
>SAAC01000098.1 GCA_009929605.1 Negativicutes bacterium | reverse complement strand
CCAGAATTGGGTATTAATTGGCCACTAGATATCAATTGGAACTTAGTGAGTGAGGATGATAAAAACCATCCAATGTTGTCTGATGTAAAAGGTATTTAGAAGGGGTGATTTACATGTCTAATATCGCAATTATCGGCGGCGGTCAATTAGGGCGTAGCTTAAAGGAATTAATTCCGGAGGCTACTCTTCTAACTAGACCAGCGGTCGATATCACAGATTTCGATTCATTGTCTAAGGCTTTAGCGGCTATAGATGGACTTGAAGTAGTTATTAATACTGCTGCTTGGACAGATGTAGATGGAGCGGAAACTGAAGAAGGTGAGAAAATAGCAAGAGAAGTTAATGTTGATGGTGTTCTTAATCTCGTAAGGATTGTGAATTCTAGAGGATTAATTCTAGTGCATATCTCAAGTGACTATGTATGGGATGGTAACGAATCTGACCACTTAGAAACTGAAAAAGTCAAACCGATGGGCGTTTATGGTTATACTAAAGCATGTGGCGATACATTTGCCGCGCAGGCTAGGCACTACATCATTCGAACGTCGTGGTTGATTGGAGACAATTTACCTACCGACAGCAAAAACAACTTTGTGAAAACTATGGCTAATTTAGCAGTAAAAGGTGTTTCACCAAAAGTTGTTTGCGACCAATACGGTCGTTTGACTTTTGCGTCTGAACTATCTAAAGCAATTTTGCATTTAATCCAAACCAAACCTGAATATGGTATTTACAATGTATCTAATGATGGTGAAGTTAGGGATTGGTGTAAACTAGCTGATATGGTTTTCACTTTAGTTGGTAAAAGCTTTCCAGAAATGGAAGTTCCAGAAGTTTGGCCTATTTCGACTAGGGAATATGTTAGTGGCAAAGATAATATCGCGCCACGACCAAAAAATTCTGATTTTAATCTAGATAAGATTAAATCTACAGGATTTATCCCTAGTGATTATGAGCCACTGTTAGAATCTTACGTTCAAGGTTTATGCAAAGAATTCACACAAATAAAAGGAGTGGTATGAGTGAAGAAAATGTTAATTACCGGTGGTGCGGGCTTTATCGGGCTTAATTTTGTTTTATGGACTTTAGAAAATCGTCCTGAATACGAAATTACGGTTTTAGATAAATTGACCTATGCAGCCAATAAAAAAGCTATTCGTAATTTAGTCAAGCAGGGTAAAATTAATTTTATCGAAGGTGATATTTGTGACGCGAATCTAGTTGAAGAGCTAGTGAGTCGAACTGATATCGTAGTTCATTTTGCGGCAGAATCTCATAATGATAATTCTCTGAAAAATCCGATGCCGTTTGTTTATACAAATGTAGTCGGAACGGCGAACATCTTAGAGGCTGTGCGTAAATATGACAAGCGTTTACACCATATTTCCACAGATGAGGTTTATGGAGACTTAGAGATTGATTCAGACGAGAAATTCACAACTGAATCAAACTACAATCCAAGTAGTCCATATTCTTCGACTAAAGCAGCTTCTGACTTGTTAGTTAAAGCGTGGCATCGTAGTTTTGGAATTAAAGTGACTTTGTCAAATTGTTCTAATAATTACGGCCCTTACCAACATATTGAGAAGTTTATTCCACGTCAGATTACAAATATTCTGTCTGGTATTAAGCCGAAGCTTTATGGAAATGGTAAGCAGGTTCGTGATTGGATTCACGTTGATGACCATAATTCAGCAGTCCATGCGATTATTGAGAATGGCGAAATTGGCCAATTATATCTAATTGGTGCGAATGGTGAAAAGGGTAATAAGTACATTATTCAAACTGTTTTGCGTTTATTAGATGAAAATGAGGCTAATTTCGAACATGTCGCTGATCGCCCTGGTCATGACCAGAGATATGCGATTGATAATTCTAAAATTTTGGAACTTGGCTGGACACCTCAATATATTAGTATAGAGGATGGCCTAGCTCAGACAATTGACTGGTACTCTAAGTATCGCGATTTTTGGGAAGCTGATAAATTATCGGTTGAACAAAATTATGCGAAAACTAATCAATAAAAGGAGTGATTGGAGACATGACTAAAGGAATAATCCTAGCTGGGGGTAGCGGAACACGTCTACACCCTTTGACTATTGCAGTTTCGAAGCAAATGCTACCGATTTATGATAAGCCGATGATTTATTATCCATTATCGATTCTAATGCTAGCTGGAATTAAAGAGGTGTTGATTATTTCTACACCTCGAGATACGCCTGCATTTAAAGAATTATTAGGTAATGGTAGTAAATTAGGTATAAGCATCGAATATGCTGTTCAGGAAAAACCAGAGGGCTTAGCACAAGCCTTCATGATTGGAGAAGACTTCATTGGTGATGATAATGTTTGCCTAATTTTGGGAGATAATATTTTCTACGGTGATGGACTTTCTAAGATGCTACAAAAAGCAGCTAACCAAAAATCCGGAGCAACAGTATTTGGCTACCACGTAAAAGACCCAGAAAGATTTGGAGTAGTTGAATTTGATGAGTTTGGTAAGGCTATTTCTATCGAAGAAAAGCCAGAACGGCCAAAATCGAGCTATGCTGTAACTGGTTTATATTTTTACGATAATCGAGTGGTTGATATTGCAAAAAATATCGAACCATCTGCTCGAGGAGAATATGAAATTACAGATGTTAACAAGGCATATTTGGAGCTTGGAGAGCTTTCGGTAGAAGTTATGGGGCGAGGATTCGCTTGGCTTGATACGGGAACGCACGAATCCTTACTTGAAGCGTCACTTTTTGTTGAAATCACAGAGAAACGCCAAAATCTAAAGATTGCTTGTTTGGAAGAAATTGCCTATAGAATGGGATATATTACCAAAAATAAACTTTTAACATTGGCTAAGCCATTATCCAAAAGTGAATATGGTAAATATCTTACTCGCCTGCCTTAATATTTATATTAAACACCTAGTTGACTAGGTGTTTTTATTTTACAGTAAAAATGTTAAAATATAGAAGTAATGAAGAAAGATAAACCCTTCTTATTTAAGACTATTCTCGCGATCAGTGATATCGCAGCAGTCATTCTCTCTTTTGGTCTAGCTTATTATGTGCGTACCCACATTGACTCGCGGCCGTATTATTTTGATTACGATATTAGAAATTATATCTGGTTGGCGGTCACTTTGATTCCGTTATGGTTGTTGGTCAATTTTTTCTCAGGGCTATACGACCGTTCGATATTTTTATATCGCCCTAAAGAGTACGGGCGAGTTTTTGTAGCTTCAATCGTCAGTATTATGTCGATGATTTCGTTCGAATTTTTCACTGGCGATGATATTTTTCCGGTGAGAGTTATTGCTATTTATTTTGTCGGTATTAACTTTATAGCAATGACTATTGGCAGGGAATTGATCAGGTTCTTTAACCGGGTGTTGTTGCGTGGTGGTGTTGGTAGGCAAGATGTTTTGATTATTGGAAATAATAATCGTTCGGCCGAGATGGCAGAGTTCTTCGATACTCATGATGATTATGGCTACAATATTGTTGGTATCGTCGCACGTAGCGAGTTTTTGCCTAAGAAAACTAAGTCGCCAAGGCATTTTGCTACTTTTAAAGAAGCCGTAAATAAGGTCTCGCCGGAAATTATTATTCATACTGATGTAGCTAGGTCAGAAGAAATTTACAATTATGCAATTTCGCACCATTTGTCGTATATGTTTGTGCCGCAACAAGATCGCTTGCTTTCGCAGCTGAATAGCGTTGAAATCGTTGCCGGGTTGCCGGTGATTGAAGTTAAAATCACTAAATTGTTTGGCGCTGGCCGTATTTGGAAACGCCTAATGGATATTAGTTTGGGTACTTTAGGTCTAATCATGGCTTCGCCGATAATGCTAATTATCGCCATCTGGATGAAACTGACCGCGCCCAAAGATTCGGTGTTTTTCCGCCAGATTCGCTTAACTCGCTTCAATCAAGAATTCCAAATTTATAAATTCCGATCGCAAAAAGCTGCCTATGATGGTTTAACGCCAGAAGAAGCTTTCAAAAAAATGGGTAAACCTGCGCTTGCTAAAAAATATCGCAAAAATGGTGATCAGCTTGATGATGACCCGCGCGTGACTAAAATCGGCAAGTTCTTGCGCGCAACTTCGCTTGACGAATTACCTCAGTTAATCAACGTTGTGCGGGGCGATATTTCGCTAGTTGGTCCGCGAGCGTTGATTCCGCAGGAAATCAATCAATACAAGCGTAAAGATATAATTCTTTCGGTCAGATCTGGGTTAACTGGTTTGGCGCAAGTTTCTGGCCGCCGCGACATCAATTTTGACGAGCGCCGCCGCCTAGATATTTACTACGTGCAAAATTGGTCGCTACTGCTTGACATTCAGATTTTATTTAAAACAGTTTTTTCGGTAATTTTTAGAAAAGGTGCCAAATAATGCCAGATTATTTAAAAGATAAAAAAGTTGCCAT
>SAAC01000097.1 GCA_009929605.1 Negativicutes bacterium | reverse complement strand
AAAAGAACGCCCTTGGGGTCTATTGGCAACATTAGGTGGTCAAGTAGGTCTTAACATGGCTGTTCAATTGTCTGAAGCAGGCGTATTAGAAGAATACGGTGTAAAACTATTAGGTACTACACTAGAAGCGATTAAACATGCGGAAGACCGTGAATTGTTCAAAGAAGCAATGAACGAAATTAACCAACCAGTGCCTGAATCCGATATCTTTAACGATTTGGAAGAAGCCGTAGCCTTCGCTAATCGCATTGGTTATCCAATCATTATCCGTCCAGCCTACACATTAGGTGGTACTGGCGGCGGTATTGCTCATAACGAAGATGAAATGTATGAAATCACTCGTCGTGGTTTGAAACTTTCACCAATCCACCAAATTTTGGCGGAACGTTCTGTAGCGGGCTGGAAAGAAATTGAATACGAAGTAATGCGCGACAGAGCAGATAATTGCATTATCGTATGTAATATGGAAAATATTGACCCAGTAGGCGTTCACACAGGCGATTCCATCGTTGTGGCACCAAGCCAAACATTGAACGATTTACAATACCAAATGTTGCGTACTGCATCCGTAGATATCATTCGTTACCTAAAAATCGAAGGTGGTTGTAACGTACAATACGCGTTGAACCCAGATAGCAACGAATACATTGTTATCGAAGTTAATCCTCGTGTATCCCGTTCCTCCGCATTGGCATCCAAAGCAACTGGTTATCCAATTGCAAAAGTAGCGGCAAAAATTGCTGTAGGCATGACACTTGATCAAATTACAAATGCCGTAACAGGCGAAACAAAAGCATGTTTCGAACCAACATTGGACTATGTGGTAACTAAATTCCCACGTTGGCCATTCGAAAAATTCAACTTGGCTGACCGTACATTGGGTACACAAATGAAAGCCACTGGCGAAGTTATGGCTATCGACCGTACATTGGAAGGTTCCTTGCTCAAGGCTATCCGTTCCTTGGAAATCGGTTTAGACCATATTGAACTCAAAAAAATCTCTCATGAAAATATTGAACAATTGATAGAGCGTTTACATTTAGTCGATGACGAACGCATTTACGTAGTAGCAGAAGCATTGCGTAAAGGTATTAATGTAGAAAAAATTCACTACATCACTAAAATTGACACATTCTTCCTAGAAAAAATCAAAAATATCGTCAATGTAGAAAAAGCGTTGGCGAAAGATGGTTTAACACCAGATGTATTGCGTACAGCAAAACGCTATTCTATGACTGATGCGGTTATCGCTCGTTATGCGAACACAACAGTAGACGAAGTATTGAAAATGCGCGAACAAAACAACTTGTTCCCAACATATAAATACGTAGATACTTGTGCAGCAGAATTTGAAGCGCATACACCTTACTACTATAGTGCCTACGCGCAAGAAGACGAAGTAGTGCCTCGCGGTGAAAACAGCGTTGTAGTTCTTGGTTCCGGCCCTATCCGTATCGGCCAAGGCGTAGAATTCGACTACTGCTCCGTACATTCCTCTTGGGCGTTACGCAAAGCAGGCATGCAATCCATCATCATCAACAATAACCCTGAAACAGTAAGTACCGATTTTGATACATCTGATAGCTTGTACTTCGAACCATTAACAGTGGAAGACGTTATGGAAATCATCCGTAAAGAAAAACCTGTGGGTGTTATTGCTCAATTCGGTGGTCAAACAGCAATCAACCTTGCGGGTCCTTTAGCACAACGAGGCGTTAAAATCCTCGGTACATCCGTAGATAGCATCGACATGGCGGAAGACCGTGAACGTTTTGATGATCTATTAGCTGAACTCGGTATACCTCGTCCAGTAGGTGCTCTTGTAACATCTGATAAAGAAGCGCAAGAAGCAGCTAAAAAATTGAAATATCCATTGATTGTACGTCCTTCCTACGTATTAGGTGGCCGTGCTATGGAAATCGTATACAACGATAAAGAACTTGATGTGTACATGAAAGAAGCCGTAGTGGCATCTAAAGAGCATCCAGTATTGATCGACCGTTACATGGTAGGTATGGAAGTGGAAGTTGACGCTATCTCTGATGGTACAGACGTTTGCATCCCTGGTATCATGGAACAAATTGAACGTGCCGGTGTTCACTCTGGTGACTCCATGGCGGTATATCCAGCACAACATTTGAGTCAAGACATCATCGACCAAATCGTTGATTACACTCGTCGTATTGCAATCGGTCTAAATGTAAAAGGTGTGCTTAACATCCAATACATCGTGGCTGACGGTGAATTAAACGTAATCGAAGTTAACCCACGTTCCAGCCGTACCGTTCCTTTCATCAGCAAAGTAACTGGTATCAACATGGTAGAATGTGCGACACGCATCGCATTGGGTGAAACATTAGATTCCCTAGGATTACAAAAAGGTTTAGTGCCTAATAAACCATACGTGGCTGTAAAAGCACCAGTATTCTCCTTCTCCAAAATGGGCCTTGTAGAAATCGCCCTTGGACCTGAAATGAAATCCACTGGTGAAGTTATGGGGATCGGTCGTACCTACTCTGAAGCCTTGTTCAAAGCCATCAATGGTGCGAATATGAGAATTCCTGAGGATGGAACTATTATGATGACTGTGGCAGACCGCGATAAAGAAGAAGCTAGCCAATTGGCAAAAGGCTTCATCGAATTGGGTTACCATATCGAAGCAACTGGTGGTACTGGTAAATACTTCCAAGACCATGGCGTTAACTGTACAGTAGTTAACAAAATCTCCGAAGGTGATGACAACTGTGCAGACCACATTCGTCAAGACAAAGTTGACCTTGTATTGAATACATTGACAGCTGGTAAACGTCCTGAACGCGAAGGGTTCCAATTGCGTCGTTTGGCGGTGGAAATGGGTACACCTTGTTTAACTAGCCTTGATACTGCTCGCGAAGTATTGCGCGTAGTGGCAAGTCGTAAAAACAATGCTAACTTTACTGTAGAAGCATTACAAGATTTTGAAATGGAGTAATAGACCATGAGCGGTTATGTAGAAATGGGCGAAGTCGTTCGCAATGAACAAATTGGATCTGATGTGTGGGTCATGGATATTCATGCGCCTAAACAAGCAGCGGAAGCAAAAGTAGGACAATTCTGTAATGTGCGCGTGTCCGATTCCACGGCGCCGCTCTTGCGTCGTCCTATCAGTTACGCTGGCTTTGATGCGGCGAAGGGCATAATTACGCTTTTGTACCGCGTCGTAGGCAGTGGCACTGAATTGATGACGCGCCTTGTGGTAGGAGATACACTAGATTGCCTAGGACCACTAGGTGAACCATATAACACTACGGAGAACATGTTGTTAATCGGTGGGGGCGTTGGTATTGCACCAATGCTCTGCATCGCTAACAATTTAAAATCTGGTGAACAAGCGCAGGTGATTTTAGGCTTCCGTAATGAAAGTGAAACCTTCTGGGCTGATTTGTTCAAGGATTCTCCTGTGAAAGTTCACATCACTACCGATGATGGTAGCGTGGGCACAAAAGGTTTCCCTACAGCCATTATGCCTGAATTAATTGGGGCGAACCAATTTACGTCCGTCATGACTTGTGGTCCTACACCGATGATGAAAGGTGTAGCCAACGTGGCTAAGGAACTGAATGTACCATGCCAAGTGTCTTTGGAAGAACGAATGGGCTGTGGCACAGGTGGTTGCTTGGGTTGCGGTTGTGATGGTGCCGGTGGCAAACGCTACAAGGTATGTAAGGATGGTCCCGTATTCCCTGCAGAGGAGGTGTTCTTCTAATGAGTGAACGCGATTTACAAAACACAGTAGCGCCGAACCCTAAATTGGCGGTGGACTTCTGTGGTATCAAAATGAAGAACCCTATCATTGCAGCATCTGGTACATTCGGTAATGGTCCAGAATATGCAGGCTATTTGGATTTAACGAACCAAGTAGGTGCTATTTCTGTGAAAGGATTAACACCAAAAGGACGTCCTGGTAACTATGGTACACGCATTGCAGAAACTCCATCTGGGGTACTAAACTGTATCGGATTGGAAAATCCTGGGGCAGAACACTTTGTAGAGCATGTATTGCCTACATTGACTAAATATGATGTACCTTTGTTAGCTAATATGTCCGCTGGTACTATTGATGAATTTGCTTGGATGGCAGAAACATTATCCGTGCCTGGTATGTCTGGCCTTGAGGTCAATGTATCTTGTCCTAATGTAGAGTGTGAAGGTATGGCCTTTGGTGTGGATCCAAAGGTAGTGGAACAAGTAACCAAAGCCGTTCGTAAAGTTACAAAATTACCAGTTATTGTAAAACTTTCCCCAAATGTAACGGATATCGCTGAAATTGCAAAAGCCGTTGAAGCAGGTGGTGGAGATGGGGTCAGCCTCATTAATACATTGCTTGGTATGGCCATTAACGTACATACACGCAAACCAGTATTAGGTAATACCTACGGTGGACTTTCTGGCCCTGCTGTAAAGCCTGTAGCGCTTCGTATGGTATATCAAGTAGCCAAAGCCGTTAATATCCCTATTATTGGCCTTGGTGGTATTATGACCGGTACAGATGCCATTGAGTTTATGTTGGCTGGGGCGAGCTGTGTGCAAGTAGGGACAGCCAC
>SAAC01000021.1 GCA_009929605.1 Negativicutes bacterium | reverse complement strand
ATCATTGTATCACGGGAGGTTCTTTCCTTTTCTATAAGAATATTTTTACCAACCCCCAGTTGAACTGGGGGTTTATGTCATGCCTGTTCGGCGACCAATAAAAGTATCAATATCTATTAAACTTTCTAAATAGATATTGATACTTAATCACGCAATATATGTTGCTATGAGATAATCTTACCTAAATCTAGGAGAGCATTATTTATACCCTATATTGCTAGGATCATATACAACCAATATGCCTATCACAACATAGGGAATTAAATTTGAAAATGATTCTAATAAACAACGCTTTTATATCAATCATAATATCAAAATTTTGCAAAATTTTCAATATTAAATATCATTATCTATTTCTATTATTCATTGCAATTATCTATATTAATCATTGTTTTGTTTTTATATTTATCAATTGTACTGTATTATGATTCCCAATTTACATATAAACCAAATTATCAACAACATCATATAAACAATTATAATTATCATAATATATGTATTTTGAAAAAAATCCACTATGAATACTATGTCAGCTAAAAGATATATCTGAATCCTCACAATCAGAATAAATTTATGTGCCTGTCCCCTTATTGACATTACTCTTTGTATACATCAAAATAACTATAAACAATAGATTCAGCTGACGAATAGAGGTATTATTATGAATTTAATTCAACAACCCAGTACAATAAATTTTTTATCAGGCAGCATCATTAAAGTTGATTTTGATAGTTGTATAAATAGTGAAATTAACGGCCTACATTATGCAGTAGCAATGAACACAAGCAATAATGACAACTCTAGTATTACTGTCATTCCCTTACGACCATTACAGCCGCAAGAAGATCCTACCTTATTACATGTCAATGAGGTCTATTTAGGTGATGAACTATTCGTGTTATTAAATGATAGACTGTCCACCACTACTAAAGAAATTAATGCGCGTATAAAAGAAGAACGCAACCTATTAGGATCCGAATGTTTCATACTTCCTAAAGATACGTTGAATGAAAGCTTAGGTACAATTAAAAAGTTAGAGTCTAAACGAAGTGTAAATAAACAGATGGTAGATGAAATCAATGCATTTAAACAAGGTTGTGTTGCTACGATCAATCAAATAACAGATATCAAAATAACCAGTATTGTAGCGCCGAAAGATGAGTTTGACGTGGAATATGGGGTTACACTATCACCTAGTGCAATGCAATTAATTAAAAGCAATTATAATTTTTTGACAAATATATAGACAATTTAGAGTATATGCCCTAATTACACAAAAAAGCCTAGTAGTCAAAGACTACTAGGCTTCTATTTGTGTAATTAAGCTTCTACAGGATATACAGAAACTTTACGGTTGTAACGACCAGCGCGTTCGAATGCAACTTTGCCTGGAACTAGAGCAAACAAAGTGTCATCGCGACCGATACCTACGTTAGTACCAGGGTGGAAGTGAGTACCACGTTGACGAACGATGATGTTACCGCTTTTAACTACGGAACCATCATGACATTTAACGCCAAGACGTTTGGATTCACTATCACGACCATTACGAGTACTGGACACACCTTTTTTATGTGCGAACAATTGTAAATCAAAAGTAAACATGAAGTTCACCTCCTATTTTTCGTGAATTTGGACAAACTTTGGATACTGTCGACTAATCTCTTGTAACCCAAGAATCATAGTTTCCAAAATATCCTGGCCACTCTGGTTTAATTCACCAGTAAGGACCATATCACATTGACCAGAACTATTGCTGTAATCACCTGGTTGGTGAGCGATTTGTGTGAGTCCCAACATCGCTGTTGCGGATAACACTGAAACGGCTGCACAGACAATATCATAGCCATGATCATCATATCCGGCATGACCCGAAATGTCACAACTCGTTACCAAGTTGCTTTCATTACGGTGAATTCCAATGGAAATCATAATTAAGCTTGGATAGATTCAATACGAACTTTTGTGAACGGTTGGCGATGGCCTTGACGACGACGGTAATTAGATTTAGCTTTGTATTTGAAAACTAAGATCTTTTTAGCTTTACCTTGTTCAAGAACAGTACCTGTAACTTTTGCACCGTTTACAAGTGGAGTGCCAACTTTAACGTCGCCGTCATTGACTACAGTTAATACTTCGTCAAATGTTACAGTTTCGTCAGCAGTTGCTTCCAATTTTTCAATAGTAATAACATCGCCTTCAGCAACGCGATATTGTTTACCACCAGTTTTAATAATTGCGTACATGTGAACACCTCCTTGTTATCGAACTCGCTGAATACGGTATCCCAACCCGAAAGTCGGGCGTTTCTAACCTCTTCATGCGGCTGCAAAGTCCAGCGCGAACCGAACTATGACTAATTAATTCTATCCTATCTCATACAATTTGTCAAATCAAACCTACAATTATCCCTAGATGTTGTAGTAGAATTTTCAATCCAATCAAAATCAATACAACACCACCGATAATTTCAGCATACTCGCCCACAAATCGCCCCATGAATTTACCTAAGTAAACACCAATCATCGACATGGCAAATGCTACGAGACCAATAATACTTGATGCTTCCCACACATTAACCGATAGAAATGCAAATGTTAATCCAACCGCCAAAGCATCAAGACTGGTTGCGACAGCGAGCATAATCATTTCCCACATGCCTAGTGTACGCTCATTAACAGGCCCCTGTGACTGCTCTGCATGAGCTGCACAGGTACATTCACCTCTACTCTGTCGAATCATAGAAATACCTAAATAGCTAAGCAAAATAAAGATAATCCAGTGATCAAATTCAGAGATGATATCAATAAATTGTGATCCCACAAACCATCCGATGAGGGGCATGATAAATTGAAAAAGGCCAAATAAAAAAGAAAGCACAAATTTTTTGTAGCTTTCACCCTCTGTTAGCATTAACCCCTTGCCTATGGCCACGCCAAATGCATCCATTGCTAAACCTACAGCAACAAGAAAAATCTCCAATAATGTCACAATATTCACCTACCTGCTATGTGACAACAATACTTACTGCTTTTGTATTCTTTGTATTTTGTTATTATATCACATTTCGACAGTAAACATTATGAAAGTTACGCCCAAACGCTATCTCGATATCTCATAACATACTGTGGTGGTCAATGAACAGAATTAGCTAGAAAAGCTTTAATGCTTTGATTGCCGTAATGTAGAGAAACCTTCGATTGCTATCCGTAATTTTCACAGCCAATATAGTAAGAGCCCGCCTATATATTTTGCAGCGACATTCGACTTCGTCGTTAGGAGCGAAAAATATATAGCTGGGCGTCCTCGTCAGGAGCGAAAATATATATGAGGGCTACCTTGTTAAGAGTCTCAAATTTAGAGTTGGACTTTTATGTAATAGCATTAATCACTTACGGCAATCAAAGAATACGCCTCTCTGCTGATTTGTTCATTAAGCACCACAGTAATCCTTCTTCCTAATTTTTTAGTAAGTTTCTCACACGCTTGTTTGGTTAAATATCTAGCTACCTCTGGGTGTACTTCTACTTCAATATTCGTGCGCAAACGTTGAGAGCGATACAGCTCATAGATACGTCGCACAATTTGCATATACACAGTTTGCCCAGATAACATGTAGCCTGTACCACCACAAGATGGGCACGTATCAAACAATAGAGTTTGCAAGCCTTGGCGGGCACGTTTACGCGTCATTTCCACAAGACCTAGTGAACTGATACCACATACAACAGTTTTCATTTTATCTTGCTTAGCTAATTTGCCTAACAATTCTAGCAGTTCTTGTTGATGAGCCTTGGATTTCATATCAATAAAATCACAGATAATGATACCACCGATATCTCGCAATCGAAGTTGGCGACAAATTTCTACAGCCGCTTCTTTATTCACAGCAAAGGCTAAATCCTCCGCTTTATCAGATTGACCTGTGTAATGGGCGGAATTCACATCCATCACGGTTAGAGCCTCCGTATGATCAATACGGATGGAACCACCAGATGGCAAATCTACATCACGATTAATAAGCTGTTCTAATTGCGGTTCAATGTGATTAGCCTTAAAAATAGATTCAGAACTATCATGCAAGGATACCGCCACACGCTGTGATGCTGGGCCATGACCAAGTAGTTCTTCCAATCGTTTTAAACCATGCGTGGAATCTACAACGATTTCACGCACATTGCGATGGGCATAATCACGAATCAAGCGGAACCAAAAATCCGCATCACTGTATAAATCAGTACCGCTCTTGGCTACCTTAAATCGTTTTTGCACATGCTGCCATGTTTGCCACAAATATTCCATATCTTGGGCAATTTCTGCATCGCTTGCCTTAGTAGCGGCCGTGCGGATAATAAATCCACAACCCCGTTCCAAATAAGGCGTGGCTAATTCCTGTAATCGCGCACGCAATACTTCATCTGTAATCTTCTTGGAAATATGCATACTTTCAGAATATGGCAACAATACCATAAAGCGGCCTGCTAAACTCACATCGGCAGTAACGCGAGCACCTTTGCCAAGCATTTCTTCCTTCACCACTTGTACAAGCACTTGTTGGCCTACAAATAAATTACGGAGAATTTTAGTTTGTTTTCCCTGTTGTAAATTGAGGTACGCATTTTGTGCGCCCCCAATATCTACGAAGGCCGCTTGCATACCAGGTAAAACATTTTTCACAGTACCTTTATACATATGGTTTGCCATGTGATTCGTCTCAGGCCGTTCCAGCACAAAATCGACGAGTTGCCCCTCATCATTCACAACGGCCATACGCACTTCTTCATCCATGACATTTACGAGGATTCTATTCACGATGCGCCTCCTTTCCAATCTATTTGTAGATTATAGTTTCATCAATGTTAATGTCTCTATTATATGGTAAAAGCGGTGGCATTGCCACCGCTTTCATCACATTACTATAGGCCAAGACTATCGCCAAATAGATTTTCTCTACCTCTAGAAAAACAAATTTACTCAACCTCTAACGGAGTCATTTTCCCCTGCTCGTTTTCCACCATAATATGTCTGCGATGGATTTCATAAGCATCGGTAATTGGCCAGTTAAATTGATCACGACCTAATGCCCATACCTCACCAGGTTTTACAGTACCTTCTGGATAGATGCCAATGCCCATCACAAGGGTTACCTTGCCATCATGAAGATGTGCTGTGATTGGTTCTTTCACAAAGTGTTTCACATCAATGGTACGAACCTTTTTAGGTGTCACCTTTTCGTAGCTAATTTCAGGGGCCTCGTTAAATGGTTTTAATAATGCATCCCAATCTGCATCAGCAGTCACAGGGCCAGTTACCTCGTACACAGCATAATTGCAAATAGCCATCATTTTTTTCACCTTATCAGGCATATAACGACCAGCTTGTACAACAAGACCTAGAGGTGCCACACGGTTCAAACGGTCCTTGATGTTTTCCAAGGAGTCTTCCTCTAACATATCCATATCTAGATATTCTTGCGCTGCCGTAATCCCCAATGCCAAGGCGGAGGAGAAACTAATTTTCATATGTGGATTAAAACCTTCAGAGTATGCCATTTTAATGCCTGCACGACGAATCATGCGTTCCACGGCTTGAGCATAATCGAGGTGGGACAAGAATCGTAATTCTTCGCCTTTACTTAAGGCCAAACGTAACTTTTTCAACTCTGCCACCCTCCTTATAGTCAATAATCGCTGTATCAAGTTCAGGACATACATTACAGCCACGACAAGCATCACGACGGCAGTCTCCAGTGAGTTTCGCTGCCACAGCTTGTTCCCATTCACGTTTCAAGAATGGTTTTGTCACGGTATCATCCAAATGATCCCATGGCAATGGTTCATCAAAATCACGCGTGCGACGTGCATAATACGCTGGATCGATACCACAATTTTCAAAGGCTTTAAGCCATGTTTCATAACTAAAGTGTTCTGTCCAGCCATCGAATTTACAACCAAGTTTCCATGCCTCTACGAGAACCTTCGCCAAGCGACGATCCCCACGAGCAAATACTCCTTCCATATAGCCGGTATAGCCATCATGATAGTGATAGGAAATATTACGGTTATTAATCAAAGATTTTAAGTATTTTTGTTTACGATGGATTTCCTCTACAGCCTCTTGACCATACCATTGGTATGGAGAATGTGTTTTTGGTACAAAGAAGGATACACTCACCGTTACAGAACCATTGCGACGACCTGTAATTTCACGATGTAAATCAAGAACTTTGTACGCCAAATCAGCAATACCTGCCAGATCTTCATCAGTTTCTGTAGGAAGGCCTATCATAAAGTACAATTTAACATTGTGCCAACCAGATTTAAAAGCATTTGTACAAGCGGCCATCAAATCTTCTTCTGTAACGCCTTTATTAATAACGTCACGCATGCGTTGCGTACCCGCTTCTGGGGCGAATGTTAAACCACTCTTACGAACTTGTTGTACTTTTTTAGCAATATCAATGGAGAAGCTATCTATACGTAATGATGGCAAGCTAACGCTCACTTGTTTATCCTTAAATTCCTCCATGAGCATGTCTACGAGCTCTGGCAATTTTGAGTAGTCCGCAGAACTCAAGCTCATCAAGGAAATTTCATTATAACCAGTATTGGCCATTGTTTCCTTAGCAATTTCAAGCAAGCGTTCTGGCGTTCTTTCACGAACTGGGCGATATAACATACCGGCCTGACAGAAACGACAACCACGTGTACAGCCACGGAATAATTCGAGAACAGCACGGTCATGGACGATATCTAAATACGGTACTACTGGTTTTGTTGGGAAATATACATGTTCTACATCCTCAACGATGCGTTTTTGAATGGTTGCTGGTGCCTCTGGTGCGAGTACGTCAAGTCTTTCAAAATCGCCATTATCATTGTACACAGGATTGTACAATGCGGGACAGTAGGTACCTTTAATTTGAGCCGCCTTGCGTAAGAATGCCTCCTTGCCGCCTGGGAATCCCTTTGCTTTTTCAGCTTTGTATAATTCGATGAATTCACCTGTCCATTCCTCGGATTCACCAAGGGACACGATATCAAAGAAATCAGCGATTGGTTCCATGTTGTACGCACAAGGGCCACCGGCTAGTACCAATGGGAATGACATATCGCGATCTTTGGCATACATTGGCATCCCCGCCAAATCCATCATGTTTAAGATGTTAGTAAAACTCATTTCGTATTGCAAGGTAAAACCTAGAATATCAAAATCACGAATTGGAGTTTTAGTTTCCAAGGAAAACAATGGAATATTGCGATTACGCATTTCTGCTTCCATATCATGCCATGGTGCAAATACGCGTTCCGCCACAGCATCTTCGCGTTCATTCACCAAACCGTATAAAATTTTAATGCCTAAATGGCTCATCGCCACTTCGTATACATCAGGGAAGGCCAACGCCATCGTAATGTCCACATCTTTGTGGTCCTTAACGATGCTGTTCCATTCGCCACCTGTATAGCGCGCTGGTTTTTGCACATGCTGTAACCAAGCCGTATCTAACTGAATCATAGTTCCTCCGTCTTGTGAAAGACTTCTTTCATGTAAAATCATTCATATAGCAAGTTCATTTCAATGAGTTATATGTCTCGCATTTTCCCATTGATAGATTCTATGCATTTACTTTCATTTAAAACATATATTTTTTACGCTGCATTGCAATATTCAAGAGCAAGCCAATACTGAGCATATTCGTGGTCAATGCGCTGACACCATAGCTGATGAAAGGCAATGGAATCCCCGTTACTGGCATAATACCAGTGGTCATGCCTACATTGACGAGCACCTCAAAGGTCAGCATTGAGCCAATCCCCGTAGCCAATAACATACCAAAGGTATCATTACAACTATAGGCCACACGAATGCTACGGTAAATTAACATAAATAGCAATAATAATACAATAACACATCCAATAAAACCTAGTTCCTCACCGATTACAGAGAAAATAAAGTCCGTATGATTTTCCGGCAGGAAATTCAATTGACTTTGAGTCCCACCAAATAGGCCTTTTCCCAAAATCATGCCCGAACCAATGGCAATTTTAGATTGGATAATATGATATCCGGAACCAAAGGGGTCGATATCAGGGTTCAAAAATACAAGAATACGTTGTTTTTGATATTCTTTCAATACAAACCATCCTAGTGGAGCAAGTAATACAGCAGCACCTGCCACAATTTGTACTAAGCGCATACGAATACCAGCTACGAAAGTCATACCGATAAATATTGCCATATACACAAGAGATGTACCCAAGTCAGGTTGGGTAAATACAAGTAATGTGGGAATGCCTACGTAAATAACACAAGGTAATAATTCTTTAAAAGAATTGAGTTTGTTAATACGACTTTCTAATAATTTAGCCATACAGATAATCATCAATAATTTTGAAAACTCTGATGGTTGAATCGTAATCGGACCAATTTGAATCCATCGTTGCGCCCCCAATGCAGATGTACCTACCACCATTACGGCGAAAAGCATCACTATAGTGAGCACATAAATAGCATTCGACCAATCTCTGAGCTTGTGGTAATCAATCCACTGTATGGCAATAACAATAATAGCATTCACAAGGAAAAATATCGTTTGCCGTGTCACAAGGTCAGACAACTGTAGTCCATCTTGATTGACGTGCGTGGCACTGCCAATAGCAATAATACCAGTGGCCACCAACAAGACTGTACAAATTACGATAGTCCAATCCCAATCACGCCAAATACGTTGCCACATGTGGGCCTCCTATCGGCGACGGCGCCATTTACTTTGGCGTTGTCTCATTAATAATTGTGTGTTTCTATGTACTGGATTTTCTTCTGTAAAAGTCACCACTTCTGTTTCTTCAGGTTCCAATGGCTCTAACTCAATATTATCAAGTTCTACCTTCTCGGTTTCCACTACAGGATCTTCCATAATAGATTCCTCAGCCTCTTTCATGGTAGCTTTCTCAATATGTTCAACCAGTTCCTCGAATAATGCGATGGAACTAGCACCTGGTTGCTTGTGACTTTCATAAGCCTGTAAAATCTCATGATCCTCCCAGGTATGGCCGGATTCAATATAAGAAATTAGAGGTTTCAGCATCGGCATAAAATTGTCATCCTGCAATGTGTGCAGCTGCCCCTCTTGAGTATAATGGATAACATTCTCTGCATAAGGCAAAACGGTACCAATATACTCGGCCCCTAGTGTACGCATCATGGTTTCCATATCTGTATCCACTTGGATTTGTTGCATCGCATTAAAAACGATGGCGTAATCAAATTGACGTTTTTCACGGCATACTTGAATGACACGACCTGCATTGCGCAAGGACACCCATAATGGTTGTGTAACAATTAAAATACGATGTGCGAAATTAAGAATCGCATCGGCTCCACGGCCAATGCCGGCAGGTGCATCGACGAGGACATAATCATATTCGTCGGCCAGCTTTTTTATTAATTTACGATATTTATTGCGACCTACATCCTCCCAGCGAAGGGCCTGACTAGCCGGTAATAAGTCTAAATTTTTATGAATAGGAATAATCGCATCATTCGCGAGTTCTCGATCACCACAAACATCAGCGACATCAAAAATAACTTCATTTTGCTTTCCTACCACAAGGTCCAAATCACGAAGACCAAAATCGCCATCTGTCATCAATACACGATGACCTTGTTGACTCAGTGCCACTCCCAAACAAGCCGTAACCGTGGTCTTACCAACGCCACCTTTGCCTGATACAAGTGCTATAATTCGTCCCATTCTATATCCTCTCTATCAATTATTTTCTTCTATCACTCTAGTACTATTCGTAGTATTCGTCCTATTTGTACCATTAGAACTACCATTCACAAGTTTTGCTTTCTGTACATTAAAAAAGGCTGCTAAAATATCTCGAACAATTGGGCCTGCAGAACCGGCACCAAAGCTACCTTGTTCTACTAAGGCAACCACAACGATACGGGGCTTATCATATGGAGCATACGCTACGAACCAGCCATGGTCTTGACCATGAGCATTTTCCGCCGTACCCGTTTTACCCGCTACAGAAATAGGGAATCCCTTAAAGATATCACCTGCCGTACCACCTTCAGCCGTTACGTCACGCAACCCGTTTCGAACCAAATCCATAACATTCTTAGGTACTGGCAATACACCTAATTTTTTAGGTCCAAAAATTTCAGCGGGCGTTCCGTCTTTATTATCTACACGGCTCACCACATATGGTTGGTACCGAATCCCACCATTGGCAACTTGACTAAGTAATACTGCCATTTGTATTGGCGTTACCAATGTAAATGATTGGCCGATGGCCGCATCAAAGGTCTCCCCTAAATACCAGTCTTGGTCAAACACTTTACGTTTATATTCAGGACTCGCCAAATTACCAGCGGCTTCACCATATAACTTAATACCTGTTTTCTCGCCTAAGCCAAAATATTTTGCATATTTGTCAATATTCTCAATGCCTACACGATTACCCATTTCATAGAAATATACGTTATCTGATTTTGCTAATGCCGTATTAAAATCAAGCCAACCAAGGGCTTCTCCTTCAGCATTTCGTTTGTCGATGAGCCAGTGACGACCACTATCAAAAATTTGTTCTTCCGGCGTTACCTTTTTTAAATCAAGGGCTGCCACACCGGTAACGATTTTAAATGGAGATCCTGGCGGATATTCACCAGATATAACTTTATTATCAAAGGGATGATTCTTGTCGTTATTTAATTGATTCCACTGTGCAGTGGTAATGCCTTGAGAAAACCAATTGGGATTAAACTCTGGGCTACTCACCATGGCAAGAACAGCCCCTGTATTAGGGTCTAAGGCTACTACTGCAGCACCTTGAGCAGGAATTCCTTGAGCACGCAATTGATCAATTTGGTTACGTACAGCCTCTTCAGCGGCCTTTTGCAGGTTCACATCGATAGTCAAATGAATATCAGAACCAGGTATTGTATTTTTACGCTCTACCTCTTCAACAGGGCGACCTGTGGCATCAACCTCTAGTTGTTTACCACCATCAACACCACGGAGCACATCATCATACATACTCTCTAAACCAGATCGACCAAGAATAGTACCGGCCCCTACTAAGGTGTTAGGATTTTCCTGTTTAATCTCAGCTAACTCTTCTTCACTTACTTCCCCCACATATCCAAAGAGTTGTGATGCCATCGTATTATATGGATAATAACGCAAAGGCTCTACATCAATGGAAATGCCCGGCAATTCATGGCTATGTTCCTCGATATTGGTAACCACGTCCATAGGTACGTCCGTAGCAATACGAATTGGTTCATATCCATCTTTATTATCGGAAATTTTCTTTTGAATCTCTGCTGCAGGTTTATTAAGGTACCCTGCCAATTTTGTCACTTCTTCTGGCGCCACATCTTTACCACTAGGCATAATGGATACTGTATAAGCAGGTCTAGAACCTACGAGAATCTGTCCATTTCGATCATACATAATGCCACGAGCAGCAGTCATTGTTACCATGCGCAAACGGTTGCCTTCGGCCTTTGCCTGGTAATAACCACCTTCTATAATTTGAAGGTAGAACAACCGAGCACCAAGAATTAAAAATACCAATGTTATAAGATAAAAAAGCACATCAAAGCGCCCTGTTTTTTTCTTTTTATATAAGCTTTCGAGCACTTCGGTGCCTCCTTTCCTACTCACAGAATTATATATCACACGCAGTATACCTATGTATATCTACCACATATACTGTTCTTTTTCCTCTAATTTCCATAACATGAAATGGATAATTACACCTAATCCCCCATTTAGCAACATCGGTGGTAGTACCATATGCCACATGTATGGTAAAAAGGAAATATCCGCACGAATCATATACAACATCCCCATCCGCACAAGGCCATCTACAATAGTACTCAATACTACAAGGATGAAGGAAATATACCATTGCTCCTCATATATACGAGCTTTCACAAAGGAGAGTAAATATACAATAATCACATAAGGAAACATGTGCAATCCAAAGAAATTAGAAATTAACACATCATGAATCAGTCCCCCCACGATGGCCACAAATAAGCCCGTACGACATCCGTTCAACAATGTTAGCAATACAACCCACACGAGGATAAGGTTTGGCAACCAGCTCGTATGAAACACCATAGGAATTACTTGGGCTTGTAAATAAAACGTAATAATTCCCAACAACACATAGGCTAAGGTTCTCATTGTGCCACCGTCCCCTTAACGCCCTCTACTTGGTCACGTTGCGTTTGCGGCACCAATTTAGGTTGTAAATTTGGTTTTTCTGGGGAACCTACACGAGCTGCCGTGATAACGAATACCTCCTCTAAATGGTGAAAGTTCACATTCGTATCCACAATAGCATTTTTTACAAAACCTTCGGCATCGTTATTAATCGTTTCCACGTGCCCTACAGGAAGCCCCTTTGGATAAATACCACCATAGCCGGATGTAACTAATTTGTCCCCTACAAGAACATCACCATCACGAGCAATATCTACCATGTTTGGCTCAGATGGATTATTACCATTACCTTTTACAACGCCAGATAAACGAGATTCTGGTCGTTGTACGATAACACCGATGGCCGTACGAGGGTCAAGTATTGTTTGAACTCGTGCAGAATGAGGATATACGTCGGTCACAAAACCAACAACCCCACTCGGTACGATAACCGCCATATTCACCTCAATGCCTTCGTTGGAGCCTTGATCTATGGTGAATGTATTTGTCCAAGCCCCAAAATCACGTGTCATCACAGAGGCTACGACTAGGTCATATTCAGAATGACTATTTTGAAAGTTCAACATTTGGCGCAAACGGATATTTTCCGCTACCACCTCATCATAATTAGACTGTTTCTGCGTCAACACAGCATTTTCTTCTTTCACAGACTCCATATCTAGTGTTTTACTAATGGCATTATCGATGACCTCAATGCCTGTATGGATATTGGATAAAGCACGAGCTGTACCATAGGAAAATGGTGTCGTAATTTGTTCTAATGGTACGGTCACGAAAGGAATGCTAGTTCGTTGTTTCCACGCATAACCTAGCAAAGCTAATAAAATACAACTGATAGCAACAAAGACAACCAGTTTACGATCAGACTGTATCATCAAGCCCGCCCCTTTCTATGTTTTGACGCTACCACAAAGCGTTCCATTTGCTCTAAATTGCGAGCCCATTCAGATAATCCTTGCACTACACAATGCTCTGGTTCATTCGGAATGCGCACAGGAACCCCTATTTCTGAAGAAATGCGTTCTCCTAATCCCGCGAGTAATGCTGTTCCACCCGTAAGAACCATGCCATATTGCATGATATCTGCAACCAACTCTGGCGATGTTTGGCGGATCACATTTTTAATTTCCGTCATAATACGTTGCAATGGTTCTTGCAAAACTTCGTATACTTCGGAACGATGTATGACACTACGTTTAATAAGACCATTTGTCATATCGCGACCTTGGAATGTATATTCCTCATCATCAAGCGGTGCCAAGGCACTACCAAGATTACGTTTAATATCCTCTACGGTTTGCTCTGCAATCATAACGGAAAAACATTGACGAATATATTGTAATAATGCATCATTCAAATCATCGCCGCCAAAGCGAATGGTTCGACTCACCACCACCCCACCAAGGGACATAATACCGATATCTACGGTACCACCGCCGATATCCACAACCATATTGCCACGCGCCTCTAGTACCGGCATACCACTGCCAATAGCTGCCGCCACAGGTGTTTCAATGAGGTACACTTCACGCGCGCCCCCTTGAATGACTGCATCCATTAACGCCCGTTGTTCCACGTCCGTCATACCACATGGGGCTGACAAAAATACACTCGAACGACGTACGGAATTAGAGGCTTTATGCATAAAATATTTCAACATCGTATGGGTAACGCGATAGTCCACAATAAAACCATCTTTCAATGGTGTTAATGGACGCCATACGTCAGGCATACGTCGTACAATACGCTCCGCCTCTTCCCCAACAGCTACGATTTCTTCTTGTTTTGTATCAGTAGCCACCATAGATGGCTCTTCAACCATGCTATTACGCCCCCCTACAGCGGCACGGGTAAACATGGTTCCTATATCTATACTTACATCTCTACCAAGAGATGAAAAAATTGAACTCATTTAGTTCGTCTCCTTATCAACGTCGTTATCTATCTGTAACGTCATCATTTAATTTTAGCATAAAACCGCCATTTTTTTAAGTCCTGAGTTCATGAAAGAACACATAAATCAAGTAAAATTACCTCATCTTAACAAATCAAATGACCTCGTGTAATCCTTATGACTCTATCACGTATTTTTATGCTATTCCAGAATTCCTAACGATATGCTAACACCTAATCTCTAAATCTAGACAGAGTAGCATTCATCACCTATAATAATATTTATATACCACTTATGTTAACTACATATATTTTACAAATTGACGGTATGACGGTATCTTGTATAAATTCAAGCTATCTACTGTATTATACCTATTTACTGTTTCACAGTATCTATTTTGCATAGCACCTATGCATACAATTATGAAACACTGCTATTTTAATTACTATCATAAATGTTTCACGAGGAGGTTTTCATGTCTAACACATCCAATACGTCCACAAGACGTCTCGTTCTAAATGGGGTCCTCATGGCCCTCACCATCGTTGTCACTATGACAAGCAAAGTACCCATTCCGGGCGGATACGGTTACGTGAATCTGGGCGATGCCGTAGTACTCCTAGCCGCTTTATTATTGGGTCGCAAAAATGGTGCCTATATTGGTGGCATTGGCTCTGCTTTAGCCGATATATTTCTTGGATACCTCATGTTTGCCCCACTTACCCTCATTACAAAAGGCCTAGAGGGGTACCTCTGTGGTTATATTTATGAAAAATCCCCATCCCTAAAAGCCTCTGTCATCGCCAGCATCGTTGGTGGTATTGTAATGGTTACAGGCTATTTCATTGGTGAAATTTTTATGTATGACTTAGGAGTGTCACTAGCAGCCGTGTGGCCGAACATCATGCAAGCCATCGCAGGTGTAATTGTAGCACTCATTTTGTTTGGATTGTTACGAAATAGATTATCATAACAACACAATCCCCATGTATATACTCTCTAGCTCCGAACGCCTTCGCGTAAAGTCGCCGCGAGAGTACATACATGGGGATTTTATTTTATATCCTTATCCACTCAATTTCGTAACAATCCAAACACCGCAACTACTACAACAATTTACAAGCGATGGTTTGCATGATGTACGGATTGGGGATAAAACTAAAAGGCCCACAACTAGTGCTTCTAACATACATCCGATGAAGATGACGAAGAAACGATAGTTGCTCTACCAGAAGTATTCACTACCTTCAAGCGCGCGCCTAGTTCTGAGCACACTAATCATCTGTCGATTATGTATATATCAAGCCTAATAAAAGATTATTAACCGAGCCTCTATGTCGAGGCATTTAAATCCCCCACCCCCGCCATACATGCCTATGTTACCGCGAGAAATCGCGCCATTAGATAAAATAAAACCCATATAGTTTCGCAACGACTTTACACCGAAGGTGTTCGGAGTCAGAAACTATATGGGTTTTATTTTGTATCAAAGTAAACCTTCAGAACACAAACTTGTAAATTCTTGATCTCCGATGATTACATGGTCCAACACGGGTATCCCCATGACTTGCCCAGCCTCGCAGAACAGTTTTGTCATTCGTACATCTTCTGGACTTGCCTTGCTATCCCCAGAAGGATGATTATGAATTAAAATAATAGCCGCTGCATTACAGGCAATAGCTCTACGGAAAACAGAACGTTGCTCCGCGTAACTGGATGTTAAACCACCTGAGGATATTTCTTCAACTTTAATGAGCTTATTCTTGGCATTAAGCAATGCCACCCACACATGTTCCTCTGTTTTGTGACGCAATCGTTCCATCACATATTTTGCCACAGCCTCAGGGTTAGAAAAGTCTTCATAATCTTGTTTTACTTTCAGCTGCCCTAAACGTCGCCCCAGTTCGACAGCAGCACAGAGAGCTATCGCCTTGTCTGTACCGATGCCCTTAATGGATTCCAATTCTTTCACCGTCATGTGATTAAGACCATACACACCATCAGGGAAAAATTGTATTACTTGTTTTGCCAAGGATAATGCAGATGTACCTTTATAGCCGGTTCTCAGCAATATAGCGATTAGTTCCTCCATGGCCATATGTTCGGCGCCAACGGAAACAAATTTTTCACGAGGACGTTGATAAGGAAACATATCTTTCACACATAGGGATGGCACCACATTGCCATCAGTTGACATTATTTCTTGCATAGCCACACACTCCATACAAAAAAACACTTACTTATTATCCCAACATTTATTACGCATATATGTATTACTCAAATATATATTATCCAAATATTTGACGCAATGTATCATATACTTGTTCCACTGGCAGGCCTACTACATTTGTATAGGATCCTTCAATACCAGTAACCCACAAAGCCCCTTTCCCTTGAATCCCATAAGCACCAGCCTTATCCATAGGTTCACCGGTATCGATATAGGACTCGATTTCATGGATGGATAATGTTTTAAAATGAACGAATGTTTCATTATGGAATACCCATTCTTGATTACCAATCACAATGGCTACCCCCGTAATAACTGAATGAGTATCACCAGATAGGGCATGAAGCATACGCCTAGCGTCTTCCTTTGTAGCTGGCTTACCAAAAATTTCACCATTATGAACAACGATAGTATCCGCACCAAGTACAATAGAACCATCAGGCACGCCGATAGCCGCTTTTGCTTTGCCCAGGGCTTGTGCCTCAACCATGTCTACAGGGCTTGAAATGACTTCATTTGATTCCTCATAGGCACTTGCTACCACTGTATGTGCAATGCCTACTTGATCTAACAACTCGTGTCGACGTGGCGAACCACTGGCAAGATATAAGCCACTCATTACGCTTGCTCCTTATCTACAGTTTCTGCCTCTTCAGCAGCTTTCATAATGGATTCGTAATATGTTTTTACATCTTCGCCATGTTTTACCGCATCAGCACGCACGGCCGCATAGAATACGATATCTTCTTGAGGCACACGCACACGATTTGGTACGAACTCATTAAGTTTTTCGAAAAATTTATCCTCCGCCTTGAGCATAACACGCGCATTCTGTACTTTTGTCCCCTTAACAATAGAGTAAATCAAGGCCCATACTGGACGCGCATCAGAAGTGGAACATTTTCTGTATTTATAGCGTAATTTAAAATTACTCAACAACTCTTGTTTAAACGCATATACGCCGTCAATCATATCATAATCGACCTCAAAATGGCGTTTACGGAATAAGGATTTTTCCTCAATAACAAGTTTATCTTCTGTCAAAATATAGGTGTAACGCCCTACGGCTTGTTTTACGATTACAATTAGGGCCACCACTTCAACAAAATATTCAGATAACAAAAATGTATTATGTATAATATTTTGGTATGTCGTATAACCAATAGCGCAGAGCAATAAAACAACAAACACGGCTACTAGAGCAGTAGCACTCTTCGCACGCTGGGATTCTTCTTGATACAAAATTTTCATCGGAGGCTCCTTATTCTACACAATTTAATTGGTCCTGATGAAATCTAGCAACACGGCCATATATACTTAATGTACAAAATTAGCACATGTTACATAGATTTTCATCACAATATTGCGTCATACACTACATCGACAACTAAAAATAAAATCTATTCCTATTATAACGAAATTACAAGGTTCTGACTATAGAAAAACCCTCTTATATCCAAGATATAAGAGGGTTTTGTGCTCCTATTAGTCACCTAAGTGACTAGCAGAAACATTTCACTATTTACCGATTAATGTTGCAGTAATACGTTGAGTATCGCGAGCAATCATGATTTCTTCGTTTGTAGGGATAACGAAGATTTTTACTTTAGAGCCTTCTACACTGATTTCACGTTCTACACCACGGCAGTTGTTTCTTTCAGTATCAAGACGAGTACCCAAGTATTCCAAACCATTACAAATTTCATCACGGTTACCGATACCATTTTCACCGATACCAGCTGTGAATACGATAGCATCAACGCCACCCATAACAGCTGCGAAGGAACCGATTACACGACGAACTTTGTGGTGGAACATATTCAATGCTAATTGAGCACGTTTATGACCTTTGCTAGCTGCTTCTTCAATAACGCGGAAGTCATTGGAAACGCCAGAAATACCCAATACGCCAGAACGTTTATTCAACATGCTGTCGATTTCTTGGTAGTTCATGCCAGTTTTGTCCATCAAGAATGGAATGATAGCAGGGTCAATATCGCCAGAACGAGTACCCATGATCAAACCGGACAATGGAGTGAAGCCCATGGAAGTATCGATTGAACGACCACCTTTGATGGCTGCCAAGGAAGAACCATTACCCAAGTGACAAGTGATGATGCGAAGATCGGACATGTGTTTACCCATCAATTCAGCACAACGTTGAGCAACGTATTTATGGGATGTGCCATGGAAACCATAACGACGGATACCCCAATCAGCATATGCTTCATATGGAAGACCATACAAATATGCTTCTGGTGGCATTGTTTGGTGGAATGCAGTATCGAATACAGCTACTTGTGGAACGTTAGGCATGATAGCTTGGCAAGCTTCGATACCTTGAATATTAGGTGGGTTGTGCAAAGGAGCGATAACAGCACATTCATTCAATGCGTCCATAACTGCTGGAGTAATCAATACGGAGTCAGCGAATTTTTCAGCACCATGTACTACACGGTGACCAACAGCGTCGATTTCGTCCATGGAAGAAATTACGCCATATTCTGCGTCAACCAAGATGTCTAGCAAAATTTTCAAGGCTTCTTTGTGGTTAAGAATTGGTTCTACGCGTTCCAATTTTTCAGCGTCAGGACGTTTATGAGTGAACATAGCATCTTGATCACCAATTTTTTCAAATAAACCTTTTGCTAATTCACGTTCTGTTGCCATATCAAGTAATTGATATTTCAAGGAAGAACTACCGCAGTTAACTACTAATACGTTCATCGATTAACCCTCTTTCTTTTGAGTAACTTGAATCTTATCTTCGATTTGTTTGCTGATATCAGCACCTACCTGATCATCCGTCGGATATTGGTAGACTATATTCCACAACACGTTCTTATCTAAGAATACATATTGTAAGAAACTAAATTTTTTACCTTGATTTGTGAAAGTAGCACTTACTTTTTTAGCTGGTACTCCATTCAAGCTCACGGTATCTACTTTTACATCGCCTTTAATTTTCTTAAATTCTACTACACTTTTCATAGCAAACTCATCCACTGTAGGGAGCGCTTTTGTGGCAGCAGGGCGACGCGCCTCAACTTGAATCAACATATGGTCTGATGCAGAACCATATACATCAATAGGATAGCCGTCATTACTTGTTATTGTGGCTGTACTCTTACCCATTTCATAAGGTAGCGCAACCGTAATTTCAGATTGTCCCGATTGGATAACCTGATTACCAAAGCTGTATTTATCCATTACATTGGTGGATCCACAGCCAGCCATAATCAATAATGATGCCCCTAAC
The DNA here is from genome assembly GCA_009929605.1 of Negativicutes bacterium. Classification (GTDB taxonomy): domain Bacteria; phylum Bacillota; class Negativicutes; order Veillonellales; family Veillonellaceae; genus Veillonella; species Veillonella absiana. The sequence continues at coordinate 3,023 of SAAC01000021.1, read as the reverse complement.
AAACAAGTTGTGATTGCTTTGGTTACACGTTTATTCACCTGTTCACCTCACATCAAAATTAAATTTTACACCTAATTATAGCTTTTTTTGGGGATAAAATCTATCTATTTTGGGTAAAACCATTGTATTTTTGCTATTCTACCTTTATATTTATAGTATGATTCCTGTACATAGATTGGTGAAAGAGGCTTATTTTACATGAAAATCATCGGCATCGTCGCTGAATATAATCCATTTCATAATGGACATTACCATCAATTGCATATGCTCAAGCAAGCGCATCCAGATGCCACTATCATCGTTGTCATGAGTGGCTCCTTTGTGCAACGTGGCATGCCAGCCTTTTTTTCTAAATTTGATCGCACTCGTTGGGCTTTGCACGGTGGTGCAGACATGGTGCTAGAATTACCAACCATTTATAGCCTCGGTAGCGCTGAAATATTTGCGACCGGTGCCGTTCGACTTCTTTCACAATTAGGGGCTACACATATTTCCTTTGGCGCTGAAAACAACGATGCGACATTACTCAAGCAAATCGCTACGGCCGCCCTCTCTGATGAGGTACAAGAACACTGTCGCACATTCCTGCAAGAGGGTTATGCCTATGGCACCGCCCTTCGTCTTGCCATCACCACAGCATATCCAGAGGCTCAGGATAGTATCCAAGAGCCCAATGCACTATTAGGGATTGAATATTTACGGGCCATTCAAACGCATCATTTACAAATGGAACCATTACCGATTTTACGGACTAGTGCCCATCATGAGGCAATACTCTCTGATGAATTACCATCTGGAACAGCCCTACGAAAATTACTATCTACGATTACGTTAGCCACCAATAAGGGCCAACAAACATCCATGAACTCTAATTTGCAAGATTCCCTTACCCCTAACATACAAGAATTACTATCCTCATATTTCCCAGCATCAATTTGCTCTGATTTAGAGACTACACTTAATAAAGGCGAACATCTCGATGGAGACAGATATGATAACCTTGTCCACGGCATCAATCGGACCATGACAACAACGAGATTATCTGCATTAGCAGACTTTACAGAAGGTATTGAAAACCGTTGGCTCCACGCAGTCAACGCCTCCAACTGGCAATCCGTTAGAGCCAGTATCAAATCAAAGCGATACACCTATGCACGCATCGATCGCATGGCTAGCTACACTGTATTTAACCTCACAAAAGCCATTCTCTCTAAGGCTCATTTGGAGGGACCAATATATACACGCCTCTTGGGTTTCTCCCACCGTGGTCGTGAATTATTAAAATATTGGTCAAAACAAGATATCCCATTACCATGTGAAGTCATTCAAAAATGGGCCCCAGTGTATCAAAGTGCCCTAGGATTTAAGAAACAACTAATGGAGCTTGATACACAAGCGACAGATATTCAACACCTATGTTTTAAAACAGAAGCATCCCGTTTAGGAGGCAAGGATTATTTGTATAGCCCCTATTATTACAAAGACTAAATATATCAACTCAAACTCATTGTTTAATCCACCACAAGCTCAATAAGTCAATACACCACAAGCTTTACTTTAATAGCTAGGATTATCTTCAAATCTATATCACATAAAAATAGGTAAGAATGCTCATCATGAGCATTCTTACCTATTTTTTATTTATATTCTTGTTGTCCTTCTTCGATTTGCGTCAATACCACGCTGTCTTCCCCATCCACTTCAGATACATTTACATGTACATTTTCCAAATGGGACGTAGGTACATTTTTGCCCACATAATCCGCTCGAATGGGTAACTCACGATGGCCACGATCAACGAGAACAGCCAATTGAATAGCTCGAGGTCGGCCAGCATCCATCAATGCATTTAATGCAGCCCGAATCGTCCTACCCGTATACAACACATCATCAACCAAAATAATTAACTTCTCGGTAGTATTAATAGTACAAGGATTACCTTGCTTGGGTCTATAATCACGATCATCACGATACATCGCTACATTAAGGGATTCACATTCAATCCGTACCCCTTCGATACTTTCAATTTCACGTTGTAATCGCTTGGCTAAATAAACGCCCCGTCGTTCGATACCAACAATCAAGGCATTAGAAATCCCTTTATTTCGTTCTAAAATTTCATGACTAATGCGACGAACAGCGCGCATCACGCCATCGCTATCCATCAGTATACGTTGCTCATCCATAGATGTCCCCTCATGAAAATAAAATCTACTAAAATTTTATAAGTCTATTTCTTAATCAAATGATAGTTCTTAGCATACTCCATACAATCTTGGAAATCTTGTGGCACTGGTGCCTCAAAATGCATACTTTCACCAGTGATAGGATGTTTAATATCCAATGTTCTAGAATGCAAAGCCTGTCCATTAATAGGGAAGTCCATTTTGCGATAACCATAGAAAGGATCATTGACGACCGGGTGACCAATATGGGCAAAATGAACGCGAATTTGGTGGGTACGGCCCGTTTCAAGGGCACATTCTACCAACGTATGGCTACCATAGCGTTCAAGCACTGTAAAATGTGTAATAGCTTCTTTGCTGTTTTCAAATACAACAGCCATTTTCATGCGGTCCTTAGGATGACGACCAATAGGAGCCTTAATAGTTCCTTTTTCTTCCACAATATTCCCTTGAACGATTGCCCAGTATGTACGTTTGGCCGTATGTTCTTTCACTTGCTCTGCGAGCCCTATATGCGCTTGATCATCCTTGGCAGCCATCATGACACCCGACGTATCCTTATCAAGACGATGAACGATGCCAGGACGAATTTCACCATTAATGCCGGACAAATCCTTACAGTGGAACAGCAAGGCATTAACCAATGTGCCTGAATAATTGCCTAGCGCTGGATGGACCACCATACCACGCGGCTTATTGACAATCACAATATGAGAATCCTCATATAAATAATCAAGAGGAATATCCTCTGGTAAAATTTCTACTGAATGGGGCTCAGGAATTTCCACAGAAATCTCAAGGCCCGGTGTCAATCGCATATTCGCCTTGCCTTGTTTC
>SAAC01000096.1 GCA_009929605.1 Negativicutes bacterium | reverse complement strand
CCGATACCAACAACTTTGCCACCAGCGCGACTGATGAGGAGAGCACCCACAGAGCCTACATTACCAAAGCCTTGTACGGCTACGGCCATCTTGGATAAATCAAGATGTTCGCGTTCTAGGTAAGTTTGTAAGGCGATGAGACAACCACGACCAGTTGCTTCGTTTCTACCAAGGGAACCGCCTACTTCAATAGGTTTACCAGTAACAACACCAGGACTCCATTCACCTTTTAATGTGCTATATTCATCAACAATCCAGCTCATAACTTGTCCATTTGTATTTACATCTGGTGCTGGAACGTCTGTATTTACACCGATGATAGGGGCGATACGACGCGTAAAGTTACGTGTTAATCTTTCTAGTTCACGAATGGATAATGTTTTTGGATCTACTTTGATGCCACCTTTACCACCGCCATAAGGGAGGTTGGCAATGGCATTTTTTATTGTCATCCAAGCAGCAAGAGCGCGTACTTCATTTTCATCTGCATCAGGGTGGAAACGAAGACCGCCTTTTGCACTACCACGAATTGTAGAATGTTGGCAACGATAGCCTTCATATACTTTTACATCTCCGTTATCTAATTGTAATGGGATAGAAACTTTTAATTCTCGTTCTGGATGTCGGATTACTTCATAATCATTGCGCGTTAATCCTAATTGATTTGCTGCTGCATCCAATGTGTTTAACATGTTTTCATAAGGGTTGTAAGTACTCATAAAAATCACCTCGTTAATAAACAGCTTGCATGAAACGGAAATGGTTTCGCATTGTGTTTTGCATACAATGCATTAATATTATTTCTATACATATAATTATAAACGATTATTTGGTAAAAGTCTTTCAATTACATGCAACTATATTCTATAGTTTGATCTATGCAGAGTAGATAAACATAGGTCCCTTTACAATAGACAAGCAATGAAATTCGATGAAAAAGTGCAGTTGAGGCAAATGCGGAGGAAATAGAATATACCTTGTCATAAAAACTAGAAAATCAAGGTGAAGTAAAAGGTGTAAGAAAATAAAAACAACCGTTAAGGGTCATGCTCAACGGCTGTTACTTTCACCAAAATGATTTTATCAAAACAGTATTACCAAATTGGTGAATAGGATATGGAATTATTTATCAAATTTACCAGCACTGCTGTCTGTAGTCTGACCGTCACCCCACCAGATGATGCCCTCTTGTTTAGGCAATAGGGACCGGTGGAATACAGGTGTTTCGATGCCAGCTCGTTTTTGTGCGATATAGTCGTCCAATGCCAAACCAGCTTGGCGGCCCATACGAACAATGGCACTTACATTTGTCAATACGAGGAAGCCCATGAATAAATCTGCTAGGTTCCAAACAAGATCAAGGGAGGCAGTACCACCGAGGAATGTCATAGCGATAACACCAACGCGGAACAGTTGAAGATAGATTTTTTTATCTGTCAAATGGCTGATATTGATTTCCCCATAGTAGTAGTTACCAACGATGGAACTGAAGGAGAACATGATGATGAATACCGCTACTGCATAGGGCGCCCAGGAGCCGAGTTCTTGAGCTAAGTTGTATTGTACAAGGGCCACACCAGTTAAGCCGGTTGTGCTATAATCACCAACGATTAACACAATGAAAGCAGACGCTGTACAGATGATTAATGTATCAAGGAATACGCCAAAAGCTTGAACTAGACCTTGCTCTACTGGGTGTGCTACGGCTGCTGTAGCCGCTGCATTTGGTACGGAACCTTCACCAGCTTCATTAGAGAATAGGCCACGTTTAATACCATTCATCATTGTGGCACCCATGAAACCACCACCTGCAGCGAGTGGATCGAAGGCGGATGTGATAATGGTATAAATGACATGAGGAAATTGAGTAATGTTTGTAATAATAACATATAAAGCTGTTAGAATATAAAGGCCTGCCATGATTGGTACAAGGACTTCACTTAATTTAGCTACGCGGTGAATCCCACCAAATACTACTAGTCCCGCAAGAGCAGCGACGACGATAGATGTTTCCATAGCTGGAATGTCAAAGGTAGCTAACGCTGCAGATAATGTATTTGCTTGTACAGAATTATAAATCAAACCAAAGGTTACGCTGATTAGAATGGCAAATAGGACGGATAGGAAGGGACTGTTTAACCCATAACGAATATAGTATGCAGGGCCACCGTAGAAGCCTCCTTCTTTTAATGGTTCTTTGTAAATTTGTGCTAGTGTACTTTCAATAAAGCCTGTAGCAGAGCCGATGATAGCAATCATCCACATCCAGAACACCGCACCAGGGCCACCGAGAACTACGGCAATAGCCACGCCTGCAATGTTACCAACACCTACACGAGAGGCAGTACTAACACAGAATGCTTGGAATGAGGATACTTGCTTGTTGTCTGTTTTGTTGCCTACACCACCTGCTACGAGTTTAATCATTTCAGGAATCATGCGGAGCTGTACACAGCGAGTGGTCATTGTAAAGAATAGACCCGCACCAATTAAAATAAAGATAATTAAATAATTCCACAAATAACCATTAAGTGTGGAGACCCAAGAGTTTAATAGTTCTTCCATGATAGCTCCTAACTATAAAAATACATATAATATAATCGTATTACAAATACTTCATTAGTGATTATGGCGCTACAAACGCTCCATCGGTGGAGAGGGATTGGGCATCCTCTAAACCTTTTAATAATGTTTGTTCTGAATGTTCCATGTGAAGACGTGCAATTTTTTGTGCTTGACTTGCATTGTGTGAACCAATGGCCTCTACGAGTTGACGATGTTCTTCCCAAGTTTTGGTCAAACGACCTGGTTGGTTCATGGAAAAACTTCTAAAACGAGAGGTTTGTTCACGAAGATTATGAACAATTTCTGCAAGGCGATCATTACGAGAGGCCTTATAGAGAATTTCATGGAACTCAACGTCAGCAGCTACAACTTTTTCCATGTCTTTCGCTTCCATGAGGTCGCCAATCTCAACGAGCATACGTTCTAATGTTTCGATTTCATCCTCCGTGATGCGTTCGGCAGCTAAACCAGCGGCTAATTCTTCGAGGGCGGATCGAATTTCAAATACTTGTGTAATGTCTTTGAGCGTAATGTTCGCCACATAGGTGCCACGGCGAGGAATCATAATAACGAAACCTTCTAGTTCCAATTTACGGATGGCTTCCCGAATTGGTGTGCGGCTGACGCCTAGTTCTTCGGCGAGGGGGATTTCCATTAAGCGTTCGCCTGGCTTTAATACACCATCTTGGATTGCTTGGCGTAATGTTTCACTTACCACTTCTCGAAGTGGTTTGTATGCGTCTAATCGGATAGGCTGCAAGCGTTTTGACATTATACGTCCTCCTGTGAACAAGTCTTGGTAATGAGAGAGAGCCAGTTGTGCCCATTGGCTTTGATTTCTTCTTGTAAGGCCAACGCATCAGTGGCTTTATCTAATAATACGACCATCGTTGGACCGCTGCCGGTCATAATGGTATTGTATCCGCGGGTTGTAAAGAAGTCCTTGCATTGCTGCAATTCTTCATACTCTGGGAATAATAATTCTTCGAATGTATTACCGCTTACAGTGAAAGCTCGCTGTAAATCGCTGGCCTTTAATGCAGATAATACATGATCGATTGTAGTAGAGGTAAATTGGCTAATGCCGTTAAATTTATTATACGCAATACCTGTAGAGACGGAAATCTCAGGTTTTACGATGAGCAACCAATGTGGCGCTGGTGATTCGTGGAACTCCATAATTTCGCCGCGACCAGTGCCACGAGCTGTACCACCTTTTAAAAGGAAAGGAACATCGGACCCAAGTTTACCGCCGATAGTTAATAATTCGTCCTCTGTGAGTCGCAGATCCCAGAATTTATTGAGACCTTTTAACATAGCAGCGGCATCAGCACTGCCACCACCAAGACCGGCGGCTGCGGGCACACGTTTTAATAGATGAATAGCTGCTCCTGCCTTGCAACCGGTGTAGGATTGTAATTCGCGCACTGCTTGGAGTGCGAGGTTTCTTTCATCATAGGGAATCATATCTTGAATATATTGCGGTAATTCTGGGGCGATGCCAGAGAATACAACGGAGTGATGACGGGCGAAATAGATAGAATCGCTGAGTCTGATGGATTGAAAGATGGTGTCGATATTGTGATAACCATCGTTGCGTTTGTTTAAAATAGATAAACCGATATTGATTTTACTACAACCTAATTGTTCCAAAGTTTTGTTTCCTCGTTATTGACAAAGTGTTATAAATTGTCTACCATGAAAGGGCAAACAAGAGATTGTGTGTTTCAAAAATATAGTCTATAGTATGCGTAATTTTATAAAAACTATATTCTGAGTGTTTCGTTTTTGTCAATTAATTATAGTCTATTTATAGTGAAATTTCAATTTCAGGAGGAATTATGACTAGGAATATGAAGGGGATAGCTTATCAGTATATGATGGTGGCTATTGGTTCGGCGATATTTGGGGCGGGATTAAATGCTTTTATATTGCCTCATAAATTGGTAAGCACCGGTGTGAGCGGTATTTCCCTTTTCTTATACTACCTGACTGATGTATCGGTAGGTGCCATGAATTTAATCTTAAATATTCCCATCATGTGGGCTACGTGGCGGTTCTTGGGGAAAGCTCAAATGTGGCCAAC
>SAAC01000095.1 GCA_009929605.1 Negativicutes bacterium | reverse complement strand
AGATTTTAGCCAATTTGCAGCTACTGCTGGGGTCAATTTTTCATTACAAGATAGCAGTACCCAAAATGTTGGCGTAGGTGGATTTGGTACGTTTAGTGTTGAAAATATTGAAAGAATAGTGGGAACTTCATTTACAGATATACTTGAGGGAAAAGATTCTCAATCTGATACAATTTTAGCTGGTGCTGGTAATGATACCGTTTTTGCAACATCTGGAAATGACGTTTATGATGGTGGGGCAGGAGCAAATACTCTAGATTATAGTCATTATTCAGGGGCAATTACTGCAGATTTGGGGCTTGGCGAAATTAATGGTATAGCAACGGGTTATGATCAAGTGAGCAATTTTATCCATCTTATCGGTTCAACTGGAAACGATACATTTTTAGGAAGTGTCAGTGCGAACAATACTTTAGATGGCTCAAGTGGAAATGATATTATAGATGGCGTTGGTGGAAACAATACGCTTGTAGCAGGAGCAGGAATCGATACGCTGATAGCAAGAGGTGGTAGTGATGTTTATGATGGGACAGGAACAGGTGATGATACTGTTGATTATTCAAATTTAGCAGGCCCAATCAATATCGTTTTGAATAGCGCAGGCAATGCAACAGTAAATTCTGGCTATAGTCATACGTTAACGCAGATAGAACACATCATAGGAACAACTGGTAACGATGTCATTGTGGGTGATACGACAAGTGTCAATACTATTATGGGGTATGACGGGAACGATACACTTCAAGGTGGTATGGGAAGTGCAGATGTTCTTATTGGAGGAACAGGAGACGATACATTTTTAGCCAGTAGTGGTGGCGATAGTATCGATGGAAGCGAAGGAAGTAATACATTGCTTTATAACACAGCCTCTGTTGATGCTGTTGTAGGCTCCACGGGCGTTTACCTTGATCTTTCCGCAAATCGTATCTATAGAGATGGTTTTTTAACTGATTTGACACAACTCAATGGATTTATAGACCACATAGATACCATACAAGGTAGCGTTCATAATGATACCATTTATGGAACAAGTACGGACAATCTTTTTTATGGAAATGCTGGAAATGATATTATATGGGGAAGAGAAGGGGCAGATACCCTTTACGCAGGTGCTGGAAATGATACACTTGATGGCGGAGAAGATAACGATACACTTTACGGACAATTTGGCAATAATAGACTCATGGGGGGCAGTGGAGATGATACCATTATTGCTGGAACTGGAAACGATACGCTAGAGGGCGGAGCTGGGGCAGATATATTAGATGCAAGAATGAATGGAGGAAACAATACCTTCATAGGAGGGTATGGTGATGATACGCTTTATGGAGGAGCAGGGAAAGATACGCTTAATTATCAAAATGCAGAATCTGCCATAAATGTTAATTTAACAAGCAATTCAATCACAAGCAGTACCGAAGGTACGGATACGCTTGCAAGCCATTTTGAAATGATTATGGGTTCAAACTTTAGTGATACAATAGACCTAAGAGGCGCAATAGCATCAAGTACAATTGTGGCTGGCGGTGGTAATGATACTCTATACGATGCTAGCACATATAATGACACCATTTTTGGTGGAGATGCCAATGATGTGATATATGCAAACTCTGGAAACAATAGTTACTACGGAGGTAATGCAACTTTTGATGTGAACGGTAATATCATAGGGAGTAGTGCAAGTGGAGATGATAGAATTAATTACTCTTTAGCTACAAGTGGCATTAATGTAAACTTGAGCATAGTAGCCGATGCTTCTACTTACAATGTCACAAGCAATGGTTTTAGTGGACAAGATAAATTATATGATATTACTCGTATTACGGGTTCAAATTTTAATGATATTATCAAAGGCTCTTCTGGTTGGAATGAGATTAGTGCTGGTGGCGGAGATGACTGGATTATCGCCACTAATGGTGGTGATACACTACGAGGTGGAACAAATACAGCATGGAATGGAACAAATACAACAGGAGACTGGCTTAGTTTTCAAGATATCGGTTCAAGCATTGATGCTACTATGACATCAGGTGCTATCACTGGGGGACTTGGTACTACAACAATTTTTGAGATAGAAAATCTTTTTGGTTCCAGTACTACAGATATTTTAAGAGGCGATGCAAACAATAATACTTTACATGGTAATGCTGGAAATGATGCTATTTTTGGGACAGCAGGTAGCAATTTTCTTATAGGTGGTGCTGGAGATGATACGCTTTATACGGGCAGTGGTGTCGATAGATATGATGGCGGAGATGTTTCGATAGGTACAAGTTATCTTTCAAGCGGTAGCAATGGAACAAACACCCTAAGTTTTTATTATACCAATGGGGCTAATGTTGATTTAAGTGCCAATGGCGGTTTAGGGATTGTTAATAATGATGGTTATGGAAATACAGAAACATACATAAGAAATATCAATAACCTTACAGGTTCTCTTGATTACTCAGATACCCTTGTAGGAAACAGCGCTGACAACATCATTAGTGGTCTTGGTGGTGCAGATGTTATAACAGGTACAGGTGGAGAAAACACCCTTTATGGTGGCACGGGCAATGATATCATCACAGCTGCAAGCACAAAAAATGTTGGCGATAGAGGTGATCTTGTCTTTGGTGGAGAAGGAACAGATACGCTAAGCGGTTCTTTTAACAGTGCATTTTTAGTGGGTGGTACAGAGGCATTTGCAGATGTAGAGGGAGATTGGATTAATTATTCTTCGATGGCATTAAATGGTTCTTATGGATTTTCAATTAACCTTGAATCTACTATCACGTTCACAGATGCTGGAGATAGAGCTTCTATGAATGGTGCTTATTCACAGATTTTTCAGCTTGATAGCTCTGGTGTAGCTACGGTAAACTTCGATTATGCACGTCAAATAGAACACATCATCGGAAGCGCTGGTGGTGATAAGCTTATGGGAAAACATGGAGAAAATAATACCATTTTAGCTGGGAATGGAGACGATACACTCTTTTTAAGTTCAGGACAAAATTATCTTGATGGTCAAGGAAATACCACGCTCACAGGTGGTGGAGATTGGTTGAGTTTGCAAAATATGAGTGGAGCAATTTCGAACTTTGATTTAGCCAATAACAATGCGGGCGATACTAAAGTCTACAATGTTGAAAATGTGATTGATTTTGATGGCGTGAGAGGTCAAACGGTTTGGGGAACCAATAGTGCTAATATCTTTATTATGTATGGTGGAGATGACCATGTATTAGGTCGTAGCGGAAATGATGTTTATGACCTGGGAGCAGGAAATGATAGAGCTGCAAATAACTATGGTTCCGATACACTTATCGGAGGTTCTGGTACAGATACTCTAGATATGTACAATAACCTAGGCTCATCACAAGGCTCAACAGTTATTTTAAATAATATCACTGCAGCTACATACAATAATTATGCAACTGGATATGCTCCACTTGGATTATCAAACTTATCCGTTGTAACATCAAATTTAGCTATCGCAGGATTAGCAACACTCGCAGATGGAAATTATGATTTTTATCGCATAACAGATGGTCGAGGATTTACAGACTATCTTTACAAAGATGGAGTAAATCCAGATTTTGAACAGTTCTATCTTACCAATAGAAACGATACTTTTGTAGGAAGCGATAACGTAGATACAGTACAAGGATATGAAGGCAATGATCTTATTTTTGCTGGTGCTGGTAATGACTTTATCTATGGTGGTAGTGGAGATGATACTCTCTTTGGCGTTTCAGGAAACAATCTCTTAGAAGGTGGTAGTGGCAATGACACTATCTTCGGTGGAACTGGAAATGACATCATCCGTGGTATTTCAGGCTACAACATTCTCTACGGAAAAGCTGGGAATAATCAAATTATAGGTGGAACAAATGATGATATCATCTTTGCTGGGATCGGGCAAGATGCTATTGATGGTGGAACGGGAACCGATACTTTAAAATTTGATGGTGGAACGCAAGGCGTAATTGTAAATCTTGGAAGCGATATTTATAGTGGTCTGGCTGCAGGAAGCTTTATCAACTCACATCAGAGTGGTGGAAGTAATCAAACGGGTACAGTTGTTGGCATAGAAAATGTTTACGGTACTTCGTTTGGCGATACTATCAGGGGAAGCGATGCTAGAAATGAGCTTTATGGTGGAAGTGGCGATGATACCATTGTAGCAAGCCTTGGAAACGATGAGATTCATGGAGATGGTGGGTCTGATTGGTTGGATTTTAGCTTGATTACAACCAGTGCTGGTGTTAATGTTGATCTTATGACACAAAATAATGCTGTATTTACTTCAGGAAGTGGGTACAACCAAACGCTTTTTGGCATAGAAAATATTGTAGGAACTGCTCAAAATGACATTTTAAAAGGTGGATTAGAAGTCAATAATACTTTTATAGGCGATAGTGGAAATGATATCCTTTATGGTATTGGTGGGACAAACTCTCTTCAAGGTGGGATAGGCGATGATACCATCTTTAGTGGTATAGGCAATGATGCGATAGATGGTGGAGATGGTACAGATACCGTAGACTATTCCTATTCGCATAACATCAGTGTTTCAGTTAATTTAAGTGGATCTACCCAAAGTGGTATTTTGAACAATACTGCAAAAACAACTTCTATGACAGATACATTAATATCTATAGAAAATGTAACAACAAGCTC
>SAAC01000094.1 GCA_009929605.1 Negativicutes bacterium | reverse complement strand
ATTAAGAGGAGTAGACGTATACGCAAAGAGGCGACACCGCGCGGTGTCGCCTCTTTCAGTATAATTATATTTATTTTGTCTTATCTAGCTCATCCATATTCACCGCATCCGCCTTGTTCATAGTGGCATTATAGATATCAAATAATTGATTATATGCCTCTAGGAATGTGGAGTTAACTGTAATATAGCTCTGTGCCGCAGTTATGAATTGACGTACAGCGTCTTGATATTCTTTCACCGCTTTTTGCGTAGCCGTTGTTGTACCTTGTTCAAGAGTATTTACGCTATTCGTAATTTGTTTTAAGTTAGCCTCCACCTTTTTCACATCCGTTGTGCCATCTGGATTAATCATGTCTATGGTTTCACTCATTAACATATTGATTTGAATGAATTTCACTGCATTTGCTTTGCTATCTGCTTGAAAATCCTTCACACGTGTATCATTGAGTTCTTTGTGATAATTGGTAATTGCTAAATCTAGTGTATTATAGGCAACGGTAAATTTTTCCTCCATAGGAATCAATTTGGCCGCCAAACTGTCACTACCCATGTAATTATCTTTTGTAAAAGTTTGGTTTTTGTAGTAATCTTCCAATTCTTTGCTTACTGGGACCATATCCTGTAGGATTGTTAATACATTAGTTGTGGCCTCATCTACCTCTTTTGAACCACTAGAGCCCTCACTTTGGGCCGCTTTCAGTGCCGTTTGTAAATCAGCATATGGTGGCAGTACAATCGTTGAATTATGTTCACCACTGCGTAGTTGATCCATCGTTGGTTGAATCATAGTCGCATTTTTGGTGGAATATGTATTAAATGTATTAGCCGCATCCATGTAAGGTTTTAATTGACGTAATTGATTGGCTACAGTTGGTTTGTTATCGAGGACTGCCGTTACTGGGATTATTATCAGAACAGCCAGCAATAATGAAAGTGACCATCATTACGGCTAAACAACCGATGATAAATAGAAATTTCTTAGACATATATGTGTTCATGTGAGCTCCTTCAAGGATATGTTTTTTCATACTATAACAAGTAAATATTTCTAAATTTATAAAAGAGAGGGAATATCATATGTATATAAATTATAGCATACAAGCGATTAATAAAATAATAAATTTCACAATTGGTTGATCTCAGATCTGCAACCAGCTATAGTAATAATATAATGTGAATTTTATGCATCAGTATATGGGGGAGTTTCTATGAATGAACGAGAATCACTCATCAATTTTAACTATAAAACTGATTTTATTACAAATGGGGAAGGTCGTAATGTATTATCAGCCATTGAAGATGGTTTACGTAAATGTAATGAATTTTTGATTAGTGTGGCCTTTATTACAGCAGAGGGGCTACTAACATTAAAACCTATTTTAAAGGAACTAGAAGATAAAGGAATTCGTGGACGCATTTTGACGACGGATTATCTTGGCTTTAATAGTCCACAAGTATTAGATGATTTGCATGGTCTACGTAATGTAGAATTAAAAATTTATTGCACCACTCGGGGCAGTCATCCGGGCTTTCATACAAAGGGGTATATATTTAAGCAAAAAGAAGAATGCCAAATTATTATCGGTAGTTCTAATCTGACAATTAATGCATTGAAACGCAACAAGGAGTGGAATACGCGGAATTCCGTTTTGGCCTCTGATGCGTATACTCAGGAGGTAATGGAAGAGTTTGAATCTTATTGGAATTCGGCTGCTGCTATGACTTATGAGGATTTTATTCCTTGGTATCGGCCACGGTGGGTGCGTCCCAACCGTGAGTCTTGGCAGACTCTTGTTGAGCAAGTTCAAGAGTATAATCAGCCAAAGAAACAATTAGAACCAAATTTGATGCAACAACAGTTTATTCAAAACTTTGAGGAATTACGCAAACAAGGCGAAAATCGAGGATTATTGATTTCTGCTACAGGTACGGGAAAAACCTATGCTGCTGCCTTTGCTATGCGAGAGGTACAACCTAAACGGCTATTATTTTTAGTCCATCGTGAACAAATTGCAAAGCAAGCTAAACGAAGTTTTGAACGAGTGTTTGGTACTGATGAAATTACTTATGGCATAGTATCGGGGCATGTGAAAGATTTTGACAAACAATTTGTTTTTTCCACTATGCAAATGATTGGGAAGGATGAAAGTTTAGCACGATACTCAGTAGATGCATTTGATTATATAGTCATTGATGAAGTACAAAGAGCAGGAGCACATAGTTATCAAAAAATTATTGATTATTTTCAACCCACATTCCTCCTAGGGATGACTGCTAGCCCGGATCGTACAGATGGATACGATTTATATGGACTGTTTAATCATAATATTATCTATGAGATTCGATTACAACAGGCTCTAGAAGAAGATTTACTTTGTCCGTTCCACTATTTCGGACTTAGCGATTTATGGGTGGATGGAGAGCAACAAGATTTAGATTTAGTATCATTCTCTAATTTGTCTACAACGGAACGAGTAGATAAAATTATTGAGAAAATCCGCTACTTTGGACATAGTGGATCTCGCGTGAAAGGCCTTGTATTTTGTAGCAATAAAGAAGAAGCACGAAGCTTATCACGAGCGTTTAATGAGCGCAGTTACCAAACTTGCTGCTTAACTGGCGATGACTCACAAGAAAAACGCGAAGAGGCTATTGAACGACTAGTTAAAAATTTCCCTGGTGAGCCAGAAAAGCAATTGGACTATATTTTTACTGTAGATATCTTTAATGAAGGTGTAGATATTCCCGAGGTTAATCAAGTTATCATGCTTCGTCAAACGGAGAGTCCTATTGTATTTATTCAACAATTAGGACGTGGATTACGTAAGTTTGAAGACAAAGAATATGTAGTTATCCTCGATTTTATTGGGAATTATACCAATAATTTTATGATTCCATTGGCATTGTCTGGTGACCGCAGTTATAACAAGGATACATTACGTCGCTATGTACAAGAGGGAAACCGCGTTATTCCTGGTAAATCAACAATACATTTTGATGCCATTTCTAAGAAACGTATTTTTGAATCTATTGATACGGCAAAATTTAGTGATGTTAAATTGATCAGGGAATCTTATCAGGCACTACGATTTAAATTGGGGCGTATTCCAAAGTTGAAAGATTTTGAAGATTATGGCTCTATTGATGTGCTTCGTGTTTTTACCAAGTTCGATTCGTATCATGCTTTCTTGCAGAAAGTAGAAAAAGAGGATTACCAAATTAGTTTTAACTCTACGCAAGAACAATTGTTGAAGTTTGTCTCACAAAAGTTAGCAGGTGGATTACGCATTCATGAATTACTAGTACTACAATCTTTAGTGCAAGGAATACACGAAAATAATATCAATCAGGATATAATGACACCGGTGCTTCAGGAATTACAGAATTCATATGGGGTTAGAATTACAGAGAATACAGCCGAGAGTATTGCAAATGTGTTAACGAACGTGTTCCCTACCTCTGTGGCAAGAAAAGGCTTTAATGAATGTGTTTGTATAACTGAAACCGAGTATGGCTATGTTATTTCGGATACATTGAAACGGGCGCTAGGTAATGATGAATTTGCTAGACAATTCCAAGAAGTGCTAGATTTCGGTTTACGACGCTTTCACAGAGAATATCAAAATCATTATGGTGATTCCACGTTTTGTCTATACAAGAAATATACCTATGAGGATGTGTGTCGATTATTAGAATGGGAACGCAATGAAGTGCCTTTGAATATAGGTGGTTATAAGTATGATAAACGAACGAAAACATATCCGGTGTTTATCAATTATCATAAATCAGAGGATATTCAGGATACTATTAAATATGAGGATCGATTTGTATCTCCAACCATTTTAAAAGCTATTTCAAAAAGTAAACGTACCCTTGAATCTGAAGATGTTATCAATGCATTTGAAGCTGATAGTCGTAGTATCCGTATGGATTTGTTTGTACGTAAAAATAAAGATGATAATGAGTCTAAGGAATTCTATTATTTAGGTCGTATTCATTCCACAGGTAAAGAGCATGCGAAAGAAATTCTTATGGCGGATGGAAAAACCAAGGCTGTAGAGTTAGAATATAGATTAGAGGTACCTGTTCGCGATGATATGTATGATTACATTGTGAATGGATAAGCTGTATTTAATTTGATGAGGAAACTCATTTAAAATCTGTGGATTTATTATTTCAGAGCACCTAGATCATGTTAAAATATAAGTTAGGAGTCATAATGAGTGAATCTAAAAAAACAATAGAGGTCGTAGCGGCTATCATATGCAAGGATGACGCTATACTAGCCACGCAACGTGGCTATGGTGAATTAAAGGATGGATGGGAGTTCCCAGGCGGTAAAATTGAGCCTGGTGAAAGCCATACCATTGCATTGACGCGTGAAATTCAAGAGGAATTGCAGGTAAGTATTTCTGTTGGAGAATTCTTGACGACCGTTGAATATGATTATGATAAGTTTTATTTAGTGATGCATTGCTATTTTTGTACATTACTAGAGAATGAGACGATTACTCTAGTAGAACATGAAGCAGCAAAATGGCTCACGAAGGAAACATTGGATTCCGTAGATTGGTTGCCTACCGACATTGCGGTGGTAGGCGCCTTAAAGGAGCACCTTTCATGAAAAATTTTATTACCCCTGCTGAGTTATCAGCAAATCTAGATAATTATATACTTCTCGATGTTCGTGGATATGGAGATTAT
>SAAC01000093.1 GCA_009929605.1 Negativicutes bacterium | reverse complement strand
AACGAACCAAGTATTAACGAACCAAGTATTAACGAACCGAGTACTAATAAATTGGGCACTACTATGAATAGCGGAGTGTTAGGTCATCTGCCTTTTGGTGTATGGCATGTTAAATTTCTCCTTATCATGGCGGTAGCCTGGGCCTTTGACGCGATGGACACGGGTATTATTGCCTTCGTATTGCCGAAATTGATGAAAGTATGGTCATTGTCGCCAGGGCAAATCGGTATAATTGGCAGTATGGGCCTCGTTGGTATGGCCATTGGCGCTGTATTAGCAGGGACTTTAGCGGATAAGTTTGGTCGCAAACGAGTTATGATCGGCATGATGGTGGTGTACGGTTTGGCTAGCCTTGGTTGTGCTGAATCTACTAGTTTTGAAATGTTGCTATTGTTCCGCATTATCGTTGGATTCGGTTTAGGTGGTCAATTGCCTGTAGCCGTTACATTAATTAGCGAATACGCGCCTATATCGCACCGAGGACGGATGATTGTATGGGTAGAAAGCTCTTGGGCGGTTGGTTGGCTAGTGGCGGCTATTATGGCCTATTTCGTCATTCCTGATTATGGTTGGGAACCAGCCTTTTACGTAGGTGCTCTTCCTGTGTTGTGGGCCATCGTTGTAGCCTTTACCATTCCTGAATCTGCTCAGTATTTAGAAAAGCAAGGCAATTATGACGCAGCCCGTAACATTGTCGGGCATATTGTACATGACGCTGGCACCGCTGGTACAGTGGCTGTAGAGGCGGCAAAATCAGCTGTAGTGGCTATTAACTCAGATGCCAGTGATACCACGAAATCAGTTAAAGCGTTCACAGTGGCTACGTTGTTTTCTAAACCGTATTTACAACGGACCCTCTGTTTATGGATTGTTTGGTTTGGTCTTGTATTTTCCTACTATGGCATTTTCATGTGGTTACCTACTTTGCTCGTTAAATCTGGACACACTATGATTCAGTCCTTCTCTTTTGTATTGTGGATGACTATAGCGCAAATTCCTGGTTACGCTGTTGCAGCCTATTTGATTGATTGCATTGGTCGCAAGAAAACATTGAGTTCTTTTTTGTTATTATGCGCTGTGTCGGCCTATTTCTTTGGTCACGCTACGTCCAGCACAGAAATCCTTGTGTACGGTTGCGCTATGTCCTTCTTTAACCTTGGTGCGTGGGGCTGTATTTACACATACACGCCAGAAATGTACCCTACAGAAGGGCGCGCTACAGGTAGTGGTTGGGCAGCCGCTTGCGGTCGCTGTGGCGGTATCGTTGCCCCTCTTGTGGTGGGGGCGCTCTTTACAGGACCTGACCAATTTGCCCTTATTTTCGGTATCTTCACCGGTGTTCTCGTTATTATTTCCCTAACATTGTGGTTCTTAGGTGTAGAAACGATGAACAAGGAATTAGATTATATTTAGTAGTGCCCTTTGGGGCGGCTAAATGTTCTATGGTGCAATTAACGCTCTGTGGTGTAATCAAACACGCTATGGTACAATCATATTTTTTTAAAAGGAAATTTCATGTTATACGTAACATATCCTAAATGTACAACTTGTCAAAAGGCTAAAAAATTCTTAGACGCTCACAATATTTCTTACACTGAAAGAAATATTAAAGAAGAGAATCCAACAGCAGCGGAAATCGCTAGTTGGTATCCAAAAAGTGACAAGAAAATCGAACGATTCTTTAACACCTCTGGTTTGGTGTATCGTGCAGAAAATTTGAAAGATAAATTACCAACCATGAGTGAAGAAGAAAAAGTAGCTATGTTAGCTACAAATGGTATGCTTGTAAAACGACCTATTCTAGTGCTAGATCACAAAGTACTAGTAGGCTTTAAAGAAGCAGAGTGGAAAGAAGCACTAGGTATTGCTGAATAATTAAGTATATAGTTTCAACGGATGAAGATGTTATGCGAGCTTTAAGGCTTAAAGCTAAAACACAAGACGATTTGATTGAAGCGGTTAAAGCAAGACTTGGTGGAGGTTGTGATGGAGGCTATGGTTCTTAGGTATCGTTATGTTATGCTGCTATCTATGAAGGACATTGCAAGGAAGATGCATTATACCCTTCGGTGGACGCAGATGATTCATGTTAAGAAGCTTACTCATTTTGAAACACTTCACCCCACTTCACCCTAGTTCATACGACTTCACCCCACTTCATCTAGAGTTCGCCCCCTAGGGTGTGATACGATTAAGCTGTAAGAATAGAAACTAATAAAGCCTTCATAGGAGAAATCCTGTGAAGGCTTTTGTCATAGATAAAGGAGAAAGCGATGCCGAGAAAACCAAGGAGATGCTGTGCGTATCCAGGGTGTCCGAAGTTGGCAGAAGAGAAGAGTACCTATTGTGCTGAACATAAGAAAGTTATGGATAAACAGTATCAGACCTATGAACGCCCTACAGATATTAATAAAAAGTACGGCAGAGCCTGGAAACGCTTCCTATCCGATCAGGGAACGAGGAACAAAATTACTTATTTTCTTCAGCATTTATTTTACATTTTTCGGTGCAAACTTTTACAATTTACGTTATAATAACAGATATATTCAATTTTATACAAGATAATATGAGGGAATTATCTTGTAGGTATTATTCGATGTTTATCACTTACTAGAGGGATGAGGTTACAGTGTTTTCATATATACAATCACAATGGTCACAAGGACGAAAAATTTACGGTAATCATAGTTGGCGTGAGGCTCGACGTACTGCGTTGCATACAGTGAGATCTTTAAAAAATAAAAAGGAAATCTCTGCATTAGAAGCCTATTTTAAAGCCTATGAACCTATGCCTAATCTGCTAGAGGTTCATGTAGGCTTATATGAGTTAATGAGTCGTATATTTTTATATAAAGACTCTACCGTTACAGAGCGTCTAGAGGCTATTATTAATCATTTTGATTATATGAAACAATATCTAAAGGATGAGACTATCCAATTCTTGTATGGCAGTGATAAGGAACCCTATGATGCGATAGGGGAAGAGCCAGTACGTGGTTTTCTTGTATGGCAGGATCCAGAGTTAGAGATGAAGGCGCGGTTATTTTTTGCTGCAGGACAACGTAAAGAAGGTCTTGTAACATTGCTATTAACCATCGATGGTCATGGCATATATCATGCTAATTTCCGATTTGGTAAAGGCTTTCACCAAGAGCCTGCCATGTGGATTGGTACGATTCAGGGATATAAAGAGGGCTTAGATAATGCCAAAAAGGCGACGAAGAAGATGTATGGCTATCGTCCGAAGAGTTTTATCATGTTCTTGCTTCGTGAATTGGCGAAATCTATGCAGGTGGAAAGTATCTATGCTGTATCTGATGCAGGATTCTATGCGAATACGCATTTAATTCGTGGGCACAAGGCAAAGGTAGCGTTCCTAGATCCATTATGGGAAGAAGTCGAAGGTGCTGTTTGCGAGGATGCTCGTTTCTATCAAATTCCTATTGAGGAATATCGCAAACCGATTGAAGAAATTAAATCGCAAAAACGTAGTCAGTACAGAAATCGATACGCCCTATTAGATCAATATGCTGACGATATTCGAGAAATGATGTGTGCTTATTTAAAATAGAATTAGGTCCATTTGCTAGGGGCTATGGACCTATTTAACTATAGTGTGTGATATACCTAACTTAGTATAGCTACTTATTTACAATAGATAGTTATACACCAATACTATACATCAAGTACTATTTGACTGGGTCCAGAGAACTCTCAACGAATAGTTTCAAAGGAGTCGTAATATGAATCTTATTCGCATAATTTTAGCTATCTTGGTTGTGTCTATCATACCGCTGTCATTACTTTGCAATCCAGAGATGTTCTGGGAACTTGGTCCAGTAGAAAACGGTGACTTGGTTGTGTTGCTATTAGGTATGTTTACATGCATATATTGGTATAAATATGATGGTGTAGGCAGCTATTTCCGTCCTGTATGGAAAGTGGGCGGATTGCTATTCTTCCTGGCAGCGGCTCGTGAAGTCAGCTGGGGGCGTATTTTTATGACTAATGGCATTAATGAGGAAGGCCCGATTATTCCAAGCATGAAATCTCTGTGGTTTGGTAATTATATTTATTCTGCAGTGGGTGTCTTAATTGTTATTTTACTGTACATGATGTATAAATATCGTCATGAGATTGGCGATTTGGTATATCGTTTAGTGCGAAGTAAAGAATCGATGTTATATTTTGGACTATTCTTTATCTTATTAAGTTCTGCTACAGTAATTTGGGATCCTAATCGCATTGCATCCTTGAGTCAGTGGCATCAAGCCTTTGAGGAAATGTCTGAGTTGACGGCTTATTTCGCAACCTATGCATTGGCTTGGAAAGCGCATTTGTTGAGTCAAGAAACTGTGATTCAGGATACAACATCTAATATGAAAAAATAATTTACCTATATATCTCATTGTTGATAGTATAGGAAATCTAACTCTCGTTAGTTTGGTGAAAGCACCAACTAGCGGGAGTTTTTTTATTCTATTATCGTCAGTTATAGAAAAACCCTATTCTATTAAGCTGTCATTTTACATAATCCAAATATCATGATAAGAGCGATAACATTATTTGATAAAAATAGTCTATCCTTAATTTTCATAATAGTCTCCTTAATTTATATATTATACCGTATTTATGACTATTATAAAAATAGCCTCCGTTCAAAAATTGAACAGAGGCTATTTAGGTTGAATGTAATATTTAATCAAACGGAGGCACTATGAAACGAACACAGTACACACCTAACGAAAAAGCAAAAATTGTAGTTGAGATTCTTCAAGG
>SAAC01000092.1 GCA_009929605.1 Negativicutes bacterium | reverse complement strand
ACAAGACAACTACACGCACTGGTAAAAGTGGCAGTACTGGAAAGTAATTATAAGGAGAAATCAAAATGGCAAACAATCAAATGCAATTAAAAATTCGTGGTAAAGCATACTGGGCGCATGTTCAAAGTCCTGAGACATACGAGGGGAAACAGCTAGGTTATTCCATCATGGTAAAAATTGATGATGATAAATTAGAAACCTTGAAGAATAAGCTAGAAAACCTATTCAATGAAGCAGAACCAACAATGGCTAAGAAGCCGAATCGAAAGAAACCTATGAACTTATCCATTAAAGAAGACGGCAAGGTAGGCGAATGCATTAAAGCTAAGACACTACACTATTACAAGAATCGTGAAACTGGTGAGATTACACCTAAGACGCTTCCAGTATTCAAAAAGAATGGCGAACCATTGGAGCAAGGGGTACTAATTGGAAATGGTAGTGAAGTCGTAATCAACGTAACACCAAGCCCTTATGTAGTGAATCCTAGTACATATGGCATTCAGTTACGCCTTAATGCAGTACAAGTACTTGATTTAGTAGAATTTGGTGGGCGTTCCGCTTCAGCATTTGGATTCGATACTGAAGACGATGAAGACGATACTAAAACTGGTGGCATGAGTCAAAGTACAACTACTAATGAAGACGAAGAATTAGACTTCTAAAGGATTCCTATGGCAAAAAACTGGACTTATTCACGCAAAGGGGGCTTCAGTAAACGGGTAGACAAGTCTACAAGGAGTAATTTTGAAGCAACAATAAAGAATAATCTAATCAAGTCAGGTGTAGAGTTTACCTACGAAGAGCTAAAAATCCCTTATGAAAGTAAGCACTATTACAAGCCTGACTTTTGTCTCTCCAATGAAATTATTGTAGAAGCAAAGGGGCTATTCTTACCTGAAGACAGAACTAAACATTTACTAATTAAAAAGCAACACCCTGAACTAGACATTAGATTCTTATTTATGAGAGACCAATATCTAGACACTAAGACTAAGAAAAATAGATATTCCGACTGGTGTAAGAAAAATAATTTTGAATACCATATCGGAGACAGAATACCTGATAAATGGATAAAAGAAAAAAGAAAGGAGAAACATGGCACATAAAGGGAGACTAAAGGAACGCGAAGAAACACTCTTTATTCGTACTGTAGTCCGTACATTGAGAGACAAAGACCATAAAGAGATTCTTATGAACTCTAAACGAGCAGGCTTTATGTTCTTCCCACACCATTACTTGATTACAGCTGATGGCACTGTACATAAAATGCGCCCAGAGGAAGCAGTGGCGAACGGTGAATTAAGCAATTATGATACAACTGTAGCAGTGTTATCAGATTCTACAGATAAAGCACTAGCAAGCCTAAAAGTATTAACTGAAGCATTGCTAGAGACATACAAAGGAGCTGAATTAATTGAAGTATGACGCGGAACAAGATATGAATGAATATCGAGAGGAAGACATTAAAACCAATAAGATTCATAAATCAGTGGAAGTACGGGTAACAGCAAACATTACGGAAATATGCTGGCAGGAATTCGAGGATATAACCGAAGCAAACGCTATTGAATATGCTAAAGAGGGCTTCCTTGACATCATACCAAGCTGGTGGAAAGTAGAAGACATTGAAGTAGAAACAATTGTACATGACGATGGAGACTAAAAGTGAGTTAGTACAAGCACACCTACCCTGCGACAGTTGTGGAAGCTCAGACGCATTATGTCTATATAGCGATGGACATACTTTTTGCTTCAGTTGTCAAGAACGCAAGTACGATGATGAAGTTACTCAGAAAAATAATGAGACAAACCATAAGGGAAAACTCATAGGCAACCTGACGTTTCTTCCAATAAAAGCACGAGGTATCACTGAAACTACTTGCAGAAAATACGGATATGGAACGACTAGCAAAAACGGTAAGCAGTACCATGTAGCAACCTATTATGATTCTTATGGGAATCCCGTAGGACAAAAACTAAGAGACAAAGAAAAGCATTTCAGTTGTCTAGGGAGTGTAGGAAAAACATTCTTTGGACAGCAACTATTTAATAGTGGAGAACGTCTCTACATTACTGAGGGAGAAATTGATTGTCTCACATTAAGTCAGCTACTAGGAAACATGAAAGCAGTCGTTTCAGTCCCTACGGGAGCTGGTGGAGCTAAAAAAGTGTTTGAAAACAATCTTGATTGGTTAAACAGCTTTGAGGAAGTATTCGTAATATTTGACAACGATAAAGCGGGTAGGGAAGCAACAAAGGCAGTCGAGGGAATTCTACCAACAGAAAAACTAAAAGTAGTCACACTGACACTACACAAAGACCCAAATGAATACTATTTAGCAAACCATGGAAACGAACTACTGGAAGCTATAGAAAATGCTAAAGTAGTAACTCCTGAGAATATCATTAATGGTAATGAACTATGGGAAGACCTAAAGGAAGAGCCTGAGGAAGTCGAGGGCTACAGTCTCCCATGGGACATCAGTGCTAATGAAATGATTCGAGGAATTCGTAAGGGCGAAATTACAATGGTAACAGCAGGCACTGGCATTGGTAAGTCTACAGCAATTAGAGAGATTATGTATGACCTTGTGATGAGACACAACAAAAAAGTTGGAATCATGATGTTAGAGGAGAATATTCTCAGGACTGCTAAAGGAATTATTGGTCTACACCTAAATAAACCTATACACATTTCAAGAAAGGGAGTAAGTGATGAAGAGTATAAAAATGCTTTTCAAGATACTCTAGGGAGTGGTCAATTTATACTATATAACCACTTTGGTTCACTTGACAATAATTCAATTCTAAAAGCAGTTAGATATATGGCGGTAAGCATGAAATGCGACTTCATAATGTTAGACCATATCAGTATTGCTGTAAGTGGCATTGAGGGTAACAATGAGAGAAAACTAATCGACATCTTAATGACACGCTTAAGAAGTCTATGCGAAGAACTAGGCATAGGAATTATAGCTGTCTGTCATTTAAAACGAGTTGACAATAAAGCGTCAGCCGAAGAGGGCGGAGCAATTAGTCTAGACGACTTACGAGGGAGTCAGGCTATAGCCCAATTAAGCGACACTATCATTGCACTAGAACGTAACCAACAGGCAGAGAATGAGACAGAGAAGAATCTCATGAGAGTCAGGGTACTGAAATGTAGACAAACTGGGAATACAGGTCTAGGCGGTAAATTATATTTTAATAAACTAAGTAATCATTTGGATATACCTACAGAAGACCAACAACTTCTGATAGCACAGTCAAATGATACAGTTATAGAGGAATTCTAATGAATAAAGAATATATTGAATGGCTAGAGATACTATTGTATGAAGCTAGAGAAGACCTTAAGGAGTCTGATACAAATAGCTACATTCATTGTCATGCAACCTATAAGGCATTATTAAGTGCCTACAATAAAGCAAAGGAATATTATAATGGTTAGAGTAACTAGAGAACAATACGAGTTTTATCAATTGATTAGCTTATCAGTAAATAAAATTGGAGCTATTTTGTCTCCTAATGATGATGAAGTAATTATCATAGTGCAAGACCATCTAAACAGAATTTTTGTTGTTGGTGATTCACTAGCATACGCAATAGGACTAGATGTAACGCTACCATTAAACAAAGTATTTGAATTAAAGGAATTAAGGAGTCAATATGAGAATTCCAATTATGGGAAAAGGCGTAACACTAACGGAGCTTCCTAACGAAATAGCAGTGTATTTTGAAGTTGGTAATTGTCAGCAAAAATGTAAGGGCTGTCATAGTCAACACTTATGGACAACAGACCTTGCAGAGTGGCTAAACATAGCTGACATGAGAAAATATATAGAATCTCAAAAGGGAGCTACAGCAGTCCTATTCATGGGCGGGACGACAAACTGGGACATTAATCCTGAGGAATTCCTTGAAAGAATCGTAAAGCCCTTATCTAAAGATTATCCTATTGGTCTATACCATGGAGACGCACCATTTATGTATGATAGGGAAAACCTGACATGGATAAAAACTGGACGATATATAGAGTGCCAAGGTGGACTTGATAGTCCAACAACAAACCAACGAATGTATTATAAGACACCGCTGAATGAGTGGGTTGATATTACTAAATGGTTCACACGAAAGGAGTCGAAGTGAGTAAAAAACAACTATTAAATAAATTAAATGAGTCGCAAGTTAACGCAAAGGTAAACTTTATCAAGAATTATATGGACGCTTTCAACAGTGCCGATGGTTCGATAGTGGACGCTAACAGTAATGTTAGTGGCAAAAACATTGGCATTCTAGAAGCAGAACTTTACAAATTCGAGACGATTCAAGTCAACCGTAAAATGGTGACAGACAAAATTAAAGCACTATGGGGAAAAGAAACTGCTAAGCAATACCTTAAGGATATTGAAGACCATATCATTTACATTCATGATGAGACTTCATTACGCCCATATTGTGCAAGTGTTAATATGTTCCCTTACTTATTCGAGGGTACTAAACCACTAGGCGGTACAAGTAAAGCCCCTACAAACCTACAGTCATTCTGTGGGAGCTTCGTGAATCTTGTCTATCAACTAGCTTCAGGATTCGCAGGGGCAATTGCAACAGTAGAATTCCTTATGTACTTCGACCACTTTGCACGATTGACATATGGTGAGGACTACATCAATACAAACCATAAAGACATTAAACAGGAATTACAAGGTGTAGTCTATGCGTTGAATCAACCTGCAAGTGCTAGGGGTAATCAATCAGTATTTTGGAACATCTCGGTATTCGATAAGTATTACTTTGAAAGC
>SAAC01000091.1 GCA_009929605.1 Negativicutes bacterium | reverse complement strand
ATTGGTCGACAAATGAGCCCTTTTGTACGCGCCAATACGGCCACCTTGGCACCAACCGCATCATTTGGATGGTATGGGATATGACTAGCCACATCTTTTTCAAGCTCGATGCCTACGATAAGACCTCGTTGACGAACTTCTTTCACATGAGCTAGTATTTCCACAGATTTTAATGCATCGGCCATAGCCTCAATTTTAGGTGGCAAATTATCAATAACATGCTCCTTGCGAAACACCTCTAGCGATGCCAATGCTACAGCACACGCCAACGCATTCCCCGTATAGGAATGACCATGATAGAATGTTTTCTTTTCCTCAAAAGTGCCTAAAAAAGCATCAAATATTTTTTTAGTCGTTAAGGTTGCTGCCAACGGCATGTATCCGCCAGTAATCCCCTTCGATAAAGTCATCAAATCTGGGGCCACATTTTCGTTTTCGCAAGCAAACATTTTACCAGTACGACCAAAGCCAGTGGCCACCTCATCCAAAATGAGGAATACATCATATTGTTTTGTCAATTCCCGAACACGTTTTAAATACCCCTCCGGCATGACGAGCATCCCTGCTGCAGCTTGTACTAATGGTTCCATAATGAGGGCTGTAATTTCCTCATGTTGGTCTTGTAAAATTCGTTCTAACTCCTGTAGAGACGCTTCAAAAGCTTGTTCTCGATCCGCCACATCTCTATAAATACCTGGAGATGGTAACAAAATTGGTTTAAATAGTAAAGAATGGAATACCTCATGGAACAAAGTAATACCACCTACACTAACGGTACCCAAAGTATCCCCGTGATACGCCGACGTAAGGGAAATAAATTTCGTCTTTTTTGTTTGCCCCACAAGCTGGCGATACTGATAGGCCATTTTCAAGGCTACTTCGATAGCTGTACTACCATCATCGGAGAAAAACACTTTTTCTAGTCCCTCTGGTGCGATATCTACTAGCTCTTTCGCTAACTGTGCTGATGGTGGACTCACCAATCCAAGCAATGTACTATGAGAAATTTTTCCCACTTGCTCAATGATTGCCTTGTTTAGATCTGGATGATTATGTCCATGAATATTAACCCACAATGAGGATACGCCATCATAATATTTCTTACCGTCCTCATCGATGAGATAAATTCCTTCACCTCGCTCGATGACTACTGGAATTTGTTGCAACCAATCTTGCATTTGTGTAAATGGATGCCACACAAATTCATGATCCCATTTAGCCGCTTGGGATATTAATACCGGGGATTCTAATTGTTCTGTTCTTGCTGCTACTTGCTCTGTTACGCCGGACGTTACCACAACACTTCACTCCTCACTCATTACCTAATACTTGCCATACATGCTTTGAATCGATAAATTCTCTAGCCCATTCCACTTTAGTGTTCCACGCATCAATGCCATCAAATGGTGGTATCACACCAAGCACAGGAATATGCGTATACCGCTCCATATCCTCAATATTTGTGTGCAACAAAAATGGTTCCACTTGTGCCGTATTATTCACAATGATTCCTTTCACGTGAATACCATGATGTTCGGCATACTCCTTCGTCAAAATAACTCGATTGATAGAACCTAACCGACCATCTGCAACAAGCAATGCCGGTAGCTGACTATCTTTTGCTAAATCTGTGAAAGTCCGATCTTCCGTAAGGGGTGTAGTAACACCACCAGCACCTTCTACAAAGGTAATATCATATTTATTAACTACGTGATGAATGTGTTCAACCAATTCATCATAAGGAATCTTCACACCTGCCAATCGAGCTGCTAGTTTAGGAGAATACTCCCCTGGCAATGCATAAGGGTTCACTTCACTACGTCTATCCTCACCAGCCCCTATAGCCTGCATCAACATCGTAGCATCCGTACTCTCTAATTGCGATGCATGAATAATTCCAAACGTCTCTGTATCATCCATAATTGCTTCGTCACGAGGAATAATATTATCTTCATCAAATTGACTACTCTGTGCCATTGGAATCGCACCAGAAGCAACGGGTTTCACCATTCCTACCGAATATCCATCATCCTTAGCCAATACGCCCAACAAGGATGTAACGAAAGTTTTCCCTACATCCGTATCCGTACCAATGACAAATACGCCCTTTTGAGATAATACGGGTAATGTCTTATGACTATCCATTGATTGTGCTGCTATACCATCCATTTTACAACTCATTTGATCTGCCTCCCATTGATTAACAACTTAGCATCACATGTACAGTTTACAAATACAATTGCAGTATATACCCCTCAAACGAAATTAGTCAACGTTAAATTATTTTTAAAGTTGACAATGATTAAAACAAAGATTATACTCTATCTAGATTAATTGCGTAAACTCACAGGGAATTAAGAAGTTAACATTAGGAGGTCATTATGGAACAAACAAAGTTGTTATTTAGGGCCGCTCTCATTGTCGCCCTCATCGCTGTCGGTGCACGTATTCAAATTCCGTTGCCTTATTTTGATTACTACACATTACAATTTACTTTCGTATTACTTGGCGCCGCTTTACTACCACCAATCTACGCATTTGGAGCGGTTGCAGCCTATGTAGTAATGGGTCTCTTAGGCATTCCAGTCTTTGCTGGGGGTGGCGGTATATCCTATATTTTACGGCCTAGCTTTGGATACCTCATCGGCTTTGCCCTCTGTGCTGGGGCCCTATCCTATGTACACCAAAACTATGCAGTGCATACTAAAAAACAATATTTCCTCATGAATCTTTTAGGTATTGTCATCGTATACTTCTTCGGTCTCACTTACAAAACGGCCATTTTATACTGGTACCTCAACGAAACCGTAGATTGGGCCGTTCTATTATCTACAGCCTTTGCCTTTGACATTCCTGCAGATATCATAATGGTTGCTATTCTCTCCCTTGGTGAAAGACGCATCTTCAAAGCACTCCGCGCCTTTAGTAGACAAAGAAAACCAAAACAAATGCATATGGCATAGAAAACCAAAACAAATGCATATGGCATAGAACAAATAATATGTTAAGAATAAAGTATAGTCCTATCTCTAATAAAATATACGCCTATCTCTATCATAAAATTAGCCCCTGTACAAATCGTACAGGGGCTTTCACTATTTAATAATACGTTATATAAATTCATATTCATAAGAGTCTATCCATGTGCCATGTATATCAGTTACTCTACCTCTACATAACGGAATGCACCAGTATCAGGGTCCATCATGCCACCATAAAACCCCATGCCACGCGGGAACAATGGATGATGTCGTAAGAATTTAACCGTATATTTTACATTATCTTCAGAAATATGAAAACGATCCATCCAATCAATGAGACCTGGTTCTATCATGCGTATAGCATCTTCATTAATTCCCTTAGATTTCATTTGTTCCATAAATTGTAAAGCAGAAAAATCAATCATACCACAATTTTCATGCCCAATAACGAGCACATCAGTAATCCCCATCCCATAAGTAGATACCAATAGACTCTGCACGATATTATCGATTGGTTGAGTTACACTATTGCCTGCAGTTTTAATGGTAATAACCTCGCCACGACCAAATCCCAAAGCCTCCTCAAGCATACCGACGAGACGTGTATCCATACAGGTTACGATAGCTAATTTTTTCATTGGCTTGCTAGTGAGACCGGCCTCACCTAATTCAGGATGTTCTGCCACATAGTTGTTATTGAATTCTACAATTTTATTTATATCAATCATTGTATTACACCTCGTAATAATCCTAAGAATACCAGATAGGATATTAATTCTTTTTACATATATAACTTCATATATCCCCTTATGAGAATTATATGCCTTCTATACAAGTTATACAACATTTGTATTATAAATATACTTGTAAGTTTTATAGATACGCGTTTAAAGTTGTATGTATATTCCTATCTTCGTATACCATCATTACATACAATTCCGATATCAATATACACGAATAACCATACACAGCATACAAGTATTTAAATAATCTTCTAAACTAGCCCTTGAAACATAAGAATTATCACACTGATTCTATCTGTATATGTGATATACTATAATAAGATTTGTGCACAGACTATAGTTCTTATATCTGTGCCTTATATATTTCAGTGAATTAATTTACATTGTATACATTGAGGGGTTTTATGTTTTTCTTCCTTCAAGGTCTCATCATTGGCATTTCATCTATGGCGCCAATTGGGATGCAAAATCTATTCGTAATCAATACAGCCCTAGCACAAACAACTATGCGTGTGCTGATCACGGTGGCCATCGTCATTTTCTTTGACATGACGCTCAGTCTTTCCGCTTTCTTTGGCATGGGGGCCCTCATCACACAATTCCCATTGCTCAAATTACTAGTTATGTTCTTAGGCGGTTTACTCATTATGTACATGGGGTATCAAACAGTACGCACAGAACCAACTATTTCAAACGTAGATACAAATGTGCCGATTACCAAAATCATCTCCACATCCTTTTTGGTAACTTGGGCGAATCCACAGGCTCTCATTGACGTAACAATGATGCTCGGTGCCTTCCGGGCTAGCCTCTCTGATAGTGAAAGCTATATTTTTATCAGTGGTGTCATGGCCGCTGCCATCGTTTGGTTCGGTGGTCTCGCATTAGTGATGCGCCTCTTGGCTAATAAAATTAGTATCTCTAGCTTGGCCTGGCTCAATAAAATCTGTGGTACTATTATCCTATTGTACGGCATCAAACTTGTATATGATGCTGTAATGTTGATGATCAACTAGTACTTATGTTAACTAATTCAATTCACTGACATACAGTATCATCAGCTTAGCAATAATATCTAATAATATCTAAT
>SAAC01000090.1 GCA_009929605.1 Negativicutes bacterium | reverse complement strand
TACTTTTATTTAAATGTACTTTCATCCCCTCAAGATGCACAAAAACACTGTAAAATACTGATTATTTATCGTTTTTATTGTTTACCTTAACGGCCTGTATCGTGTATACTATTAATGTAAATTCTGTTGC
Source organism: Negativicutes bacterium (assembly GCA_009929605.1). GTDB lineage: Bacteria > Bacillota > Negativicutes > Veillonellales > Veillonellaceae > Veillonella > Veillonella absiana. The sequence continues at coordinate 4,904 of SAAC01000090.1, read as the reverse complement.
ACTATTTTAGGAGGATTCGTTACTAATTTTGATTGTTCCATCTATCGATTAGTTATCTCATAATGCAGCAGCATTTTTTATGCAAAATTTAAGGAGGATTCCATGAATAATATTGTGGTAATCGGCAGTTGTAATATAGATTTAACGGTGCTGTCCGACAAACGGCCAGTAGCGGGCGAAACGGTGCTCGGTAACGGCCTGAATATTGCGCCAGGCGGCAAGGGTGCCAACCAAGCGGTAGCGGCAGCTAAATTAGGCGCCAATGTGACTATGGTGGGTTGCATCGGCAATGATGCGTACGGCCAAATGGTGCTGGAAAACTTGCATCGTTGGAACATCAATACAGATTATCTCGTGACTCTGGATGACGTAAACACGGGCACGGCTCACATCACGTTAGCTGAGGGCGACAATAGCATCATCGTGCTATTGGGCGCGAATGCTCGCGTGGATGAAAGTATCGTCGATGGCGCTTGGGATGCTATTTCCAAAGCTGATCTTGTGATGGTGCAAAACGAAATCCCTCTCAAAACCATCGGTTACATTACCAAAAAATGTGCCGCTGCGGGTGTGAAAGTTCTCTTAAATCCAGCACCAGCTGCTGATTTAGAGGCTGAATGGTTAACACAAGCGACTTACATTACACCAAACGAACATGAGCTGGCTGCCTTATATCCAGTGAACAATACTGACGACATCATCAAAGCCAATGCAGGCAAAATCATTGTTACCCTTGGTAGCGAAGGCGTTGCCTTTGGCAAAGATGGCGACATCCACAAAGTGCCTAGCTTCAAGGTACAACCAGTGGATACAACTGGTGCCGGCGATACATTCAATGGTGGCTTTGCTACAGCCATCGTAAATGGTAAGTCCATTGAGGAAGCCATTCGCTACGGTAATGCGGCAGCAGCCCTATCCATCTTGAAATTAGGCGCCCAAGAAGGTATGCCGACGGCTGAGGAAGTTAGCGCATTTTTGGCGAAACAGTAAACCTAAACTAGTATCAACTTACACCAGTGCTTACGTAATTGTTTGAGTGCTAATTGGCACAACAAAAGCTAGTCCATACTAGCACTGGTGATACAGAAAAATCATATACTTTTACCATGAAAGAAGGTATCCTATGCAAAAGCATGGTATTTTAAATAGCCATATCGCGAAGGTGTTGGCCGACCTTGGTCACACGGATACGATTTGTATCGGCGATTGTGGTTTACCAATCCCAGAGGGTGTCCGAAAAATTGATTTGGCCCTCACCTATGGCGTTCCTAGTTTTGAGGACGTTGTTCGTTTGCTTCGTTACCACATGCAAGTGGAGGCCATCCACGTGGGCGAACCAATGGCAAAGGAAAACCCAGATAATTACGCGGTGCTTGAGGAATTATATCCAAAAGATTGTTATGAATGGATTGCTACGAGCCACGAAGAATTTAAAGAAGCCACAAAATCTTGTAAATGCATTATCCGCACGGGTGAGGCTACGCCTTATTCCAATGTTATTTTGCGGGCTGACTGCATTTTCAACGAAGAAAAATAAGTTGATACATTACTTGTCCAATTTAGCTACTCACTATTTGCCAATTAGATGCGATAGCATTCAAACAGCTGATTGATATTCGAAAATTACATCAGCGCCCCGAATCAAATCAAGCAAATGTATGAGCTGTATGAAATAAATGTTACCTAATAGTTAGGAGTCACTAATGGAAATTTCAATGACCGGCATTGCTAAGGCCTTTGGTACGAACCAAGTACTACGGGATGTTAGTATTACGCTCAAAGCCGGTGAAGTCCACGCCCTTATGGGCGAAAATGGTGCAGGCAAATCCACCCTCATGAATATCCTCACAGGTATTCACAAGGCAGATGCCGGTACTATCACCATTGATGGAGTGGAAACGACATATCCAAATCCTCGCGAGGCGGAAAAACATGGCGTAGCTTTCATTCATCAAGAATTAAATATTTGGCCGAATCTAACATTGTTAGAGAATCTATATTTGATGCGCCCTATTAAAAACGCCTTCGGCATGCACGACAAAAAAGCGATGCTCGCTGAGGCAACGGCGAAATGCGAGGAATTGAACATCGATTTGCCGCTCACCAAAGAGGCTGGCGAATGTTCCGTTGGTCAACAACAGATGACGGAAATTCTTCGTATTCTCATGCTCGATGCGAAGGTCGTTATTATGGACGAACCGACGGCAGCCCTCACAGAACGAGAAACAGACACATTATTCCACATGATGCGCCAGTTGAAATCCCGTGGCGTAGCCATCGTGTACATTTCCCACCGCATGGAGGAGGTGTTCACCGAATGTGATACGGTCACTGTCATGCGAGATGGTCACACCATCATTACGAAACCAATCGGTGAAACCGACGTGGACGAAGTAGTTCGCCACATGGTAGGCCGTTCTATCGACGAATTCTATCCAGAACGCACCACGACGCCGGGCGAGGAAATCCTCACTGTGACGGATTTGATTCCAGATGGCTTCGACAATCCTATCTCCTTCAACCTTCGCAAGGGCGAGATTTTAGGCGTGGCCGGCCTCATGGGCGCAGGTCGTACGGAAATCATGCGTGCTATCTTTGGCGTGGACAATCACAATGGCGGTACCATTACCCTCAATGGTGAAAGTCTACACTTCAAAAAACCAGAAGATGCCATCAAGGCAGGCATTGCTTTCATTACAGAGGATAGAAAAGGCGAAGGTCTCATCCTTGATTTTTCCATTGGATCTAACATTACCCTACCAGCTCTAAAACAATTATGTCCGACCCACATCCTCAAAAAGGATAAAATGGTGGATTTCGCGGACGATTTGTCTAGAAAGCTGGGTGTTAAAACACAATCTGTTCATTTACCTGCGTCCTCCCTCTCTGGCGGTAACCAACAAAAGGTTGTTATCGCTAAATGGATTGGACTTTCACCATCCATCATCATCATGGACGAGCCAACGCGAGGCATCGATATCGGCGCGAAACGCGACATTTACGATTTGATGAACGACCTCACTAATGAAGGCGTGTCCATCATCATGGTTTCTTCGGAATTGCCCGAAATTCTCGGCATGAGTGACCGCGTTATGGTCATCCACGAAAATTCCGTAGCCGGCATTCTCGATCGTGAGACGGCCACACCAGAATCCATCATGACACTTGCTACAGGAGGACAATAATGAACGGCAAAGTTACTGAAACTATAAAAAAACTCGGACCTCTCATCGGTCTCATCGTATTATTTATTATTATCGCTGGCATGAATGACAGCTTCCTTGAATTTTCCAATTTGCGCAATTTGTTGCGTCAAGTTTCCATCAATGCCATCATCGCATTTGGTATGACCTTCGTTATTTTGACAGGTGGTATCGACCTTTCCGTGGGTTCCATTTTGGCCCTATCTAGTGCAGTTATGGCGAATTTCATCGTCGGTGGCATGAATCCTGAATTGGCCATCGTCGTATCCGCTGGCATCGGTATCGTCCTTGGCGGTATCAACGGCCTCGTTATCACCTATGGTCGCGTGGCACCGTTCATTGCGACATTGGCGACGATGACTATTTATCGCGGTGCGACCCTCGTATTCACGGATGGTAACCCGATTTCTGGTTTAACAGATGACAAAATGTTCCATGCCTTCGGTCAAGGCGACATCCTCGGTTTGCCAATTCCAGCTATTACGATGTTCTTGGCATTCGGTATTTTGTGGTTCATCTTGCAAAAAACGAGCCTCGGTCGTCAAACTTACGCCGTTGGCGGTTCTGAAAAAGTAAGTTACATCGCGGGTATCAAAATCGACCGCGTGAAAATCTTCTCTTATGCCCTCACTGGTATGCTCAGTGCCATGGCGGGCGCCATTATTACATCTCGTTTGAACTCTGCCCAACCAACAGCTGGTGCAGGTTACGAACTAGATGCCATCGCAGCCGTTGTGCTGGGCGGTACAAGCCTTGCTGGTGGCCGTGGTCATATCGTTGGTACCCTTATCGGTGCGCTCATCATCGGCACACTCAATAATGGTCTAAATATTCTCGATGTTTCTAGTTTCTATCAACAAGTTGTGAAAGGGATCGTAATTCTTCTCGCTGTTCTCGTAGACCGCAAGAAAGCATAGTGGTTTCGTCTTTTTATGGTGAAATCTATTGTGAAAGCGCCGCACATACCGTTGTGCAATCGGTTTACTAGCCGTGGTTAATATCAGGACGGCGCACACGCAACCTATGCGTTCCCAGTTTTTAGGAGGTTTGTATGAAAAAATTATTTACCATTTTAATGATGGCTCTTGTAGTCATCGGTTTAGTAGCCGGCTGTGGCTCTGATTCCAAAAAAGACGGTGGCGACCAAAAACAAGGTACTATCGGTTTCTCCGTTTCCACTCAAAACAACCCATTCTTCGTATCTTTGAAAAAAGGCGTTGAAGAACAAGCAAAAACTATGGGCCTCAAAGTTAAAATTGTTGATGCTCAAAATGACCCAGCTAAACAAGCTAATGACATTTCCGACTTGCTTGAAAGTGGCGTAACTGTTCTTATCGTTAACCCTGTTGACTCCGCAGCAATCTCTACATCCGTAGAAGCAGCGAACAACAAAAAAATCCCTGTGATTACAGTTGACCGTTCCGCTGACAAAGGTACTGTAGTATCTCATATTGCTTCCGATAACGTAAAAGGTGGCGAAATGGCAGCTAAATTGATCGCTGACAAAATGGGTAACGGCGCAAAAGTTGCTGAATTAGAAGGTATCCCTGGCGCATCCGCTACACGTGAACGTGGCCAAGGTTTCCACAATATTGCTGACAAAATGTTAACAGTAGTAACAAAACAAACTGCTGAATTCGACCGTACAAAAGGTCTTAACGTAGCCACAAACATGCTTCAAGCTAACCCAGACGTTGTAGC
>SAAC01000089.1 GCA_009929605.1 Negativicutes bacterium | reverse complement strand
TAAGTGGGATACTAACTAGATAACAAATTGGGAAGTTAACCAGAAAGCTAAGTAGAAAGAGATAGAGACTAACAATAATGAAAAGATTTATTTTGTATCGATTATTACAATTTATACCCGCCATATTAGGCGTTACCTTTGTGACGTTCGGCCTTATGCATATGGCACCAGGAGATCCAATCGATACTAGATTATCTAGCGCTGGTATTGCAGCAGACCCAGCCATGGTACAAGCACTAAGAGATTCATTTGGATTGAACGATTCCTTTTGGGTACAATATGGTCGTTGGCTTGGTCATTTTGTACAAGGAGATATGGGCATATCCTATATTACGGATCAATCAGTGTCTCATTTATTAGGGGCGGCATTGCCCTATACGATTATTATGGCCTTGGTGGCGATGGTAATTACCTTGGCAGTATCCGTACCCGTAGGGATGTATTTGGCGAATCGTCAGCATAGTCGTATAGACACCGGTGTACGATGGTTAACATTTTTGGGAAATTCTATACCTAATTTTATTATCGCCATATTTCTATTATATGTGGTGGCATTTCAATTAGAATGGGTTCCCGTATTGCCTACACGGCATTTTGTAGGTGTTATTCTGCCAGCTATGACATTAGCTATTGTTATGTCATCACGTTATATTCGCCAAGTTCGTGTGGCTACACTGGAGGAATTATCTAAATCCTATATTATGGGCCTACGGGCGCGGGGCTTATCAGAATGGCACGTGATGATGCCGAATGTATTGATTAGCATTAGCCCCACCATTGTCACATTGACGGCTTTATCCATCGGTTCATTGATGGGTGGTGCAGTTATTGTAGAATCGATTTTTAACTGGCCTGGATTAGGCTATATTTTATTAAATGCTTTGATGCATCGTGACTATTTAGTGGTGCAAGCTATTGTAGTATGGATGGCATTTGTATTTTTGCTAGTGAATCTATTAGCAGATTTGATTTCACAAATCATGAATCCTAAAATGAAGGAATCCTAAGGAGGGGCCATGAAACGAACAGTAACACGAATACAAGTTTTCCTCCTCATTAGTATTGGCATTGTACTACTCATTAGCGTGCTGGCACCATATCTAGTGCCTTATGATGCGTATGATACCAATCCCGATGCTATATTGCAGGCGCCCAGCGCAACGCATTGGTTTGGGACGGATAATTTCGGTCGAGATGTATTTTCTCGTGTACTCATTGGTAGTACAACCTCTATTTTTGCTTCCTTTGCTATTATTGTCATTGCCACTATTATCGGGTGCATGGTGGGGATGATTGGCGGTTATTATGGTGGACGCGTCGATGCTATTTTGATGCGTATAACGGATATATTTTTGGCGTTCCCTGATTTGCTTCTCGCCATTGCTGTGGCAGGGGTACTCGGAGGGGGCCTCGTAAATGCTATGGTGGCTATTATTGCTACTACATGGACACAATACGCACGACTATCTCGCTCTCTCGTTCAAGACATTAAAAATGAGACCTTTGTGAAAGCTGCCAAAATTAGCGGTGCTACGAATGGTGAAATTTTATTGCACCATATTTTACCAAACACGTGGGGACTCATTATTGTGACCGCAGTACTCCATATTAGTACGGTTGTGATGGGGCTGGCGGGACTTTCATTCTTGGGGCTAGGCGTACGAGTACCGGATGCCGAATGGGGATCCATGATTAGTGAAGGTTTAAAGGTTTTATATCAGGCACCATGGGTGGCGTTGAGTACGAGCCTAGTACTGGTTATTGTGATGATGTTGTTTAATGCATTAGGTGATCAAGTGCGAGACTATTTAGACCCTAAAACGAATCGAGGTGAGCGACCATGATTCGTTTGACAGTAAATAAAATAACGAACTATATGAAACCTACTAAGCGAATATTGGTAGCTAGTTTGCTAATTATGGCAGGCATTCTTGGCGGTTGTGGAGAGCAAACCTTTGATAATACTACGATCCATGTAGGGGGGCGCACCATCGTACAAACACAAATTGATCCTCATAAGGATTGGGATGGTTGGTATACCGTGCGTTATGGTATAGGGGAAACCCTATTCAAACTAAGTCAGGAATTGCAAATTAAGCCATGGATTGCCAGTGGCTATGAGCGCATTGATGATAAAACATGGCGTATTCATTTAAAACCGAATGTGACATTTTCTAATGGGCGTAAGGTGACACCAGAGGATGTCATTGCGTCGTTAAAACGGTCTGGTGAACAAAATAACCGAGCGAAAGTGTTTAAAGAGTCTACCATGACTGCAGAAGCGCAATCTATTTTGATTGTTACCAAGGAACCCTATGAGCTCTTGATTAATGATTTATCAGATCCCTTTGCCACCATTCTTGATGTAGCGGATACTAAGAATTTTAACTATGAACCTATCGCAACAGGACCATTTGTGATTGATGCGGCTAGTTTTGAACCGAATAAGTACGCTCGTATGGTACGTAATGAAAACTATTGGGATGGCAAGGCGCAAGCAGCAGTTATTGATTATCGTGTTGTATCCGATATGAACTTGCTCTATTTGGCGATGAAACGGGGGGAACTCGATATTGCTCTTGATTTGCCACAATCCATTGCAAAAACAATGCAAGATGACGGCAGTATGACGGTGCTTTCAACGGTGCAACCACGTCTATACAATCTATATTTCAATATGGATGTTATGACGGACAAGGCTGTTCGCGAGGCCGTGATTTATGGTATCGATAAAGAAGCCATCGGGGTTAAACAATTGCAAGGCAGTGTGTACCCTACGCAAGGAGCATTTCCGGATTTCACTGTGTATAATGGACGTAATCTGCAAGTGCCAACCTATAATCCCACTAAGGCGCGTGCCATTTTAGCTGCAGATGGATACCAAGATACCAATGGTGATGGCATAGTGGAAAAATATGGGAAGCCATTAAAAATAGTTTTGAGTGTTTATCAACGTTTGGCCATACAAGATATTGCTACCGAAATGCAGTCACAATTACGACAAATTGGTATTGATATGACTATTGATACCCATGAAAAGTCTAATTACTTCAAGGCGGGCAAGTTTGAAATGGGGATTTATGCTATGGTTACTACCGCGACAGGCTCACCGTATCCATTTTTAAATGACACGATGTCACAGAAGGGAAGTGCTAATTTTGGACATTATTACAATGAACAGGTAGATACATGGTTACATCAATTGAGTCAGCGAAATCCGGAGGATGTGCAGATTCGTCTCGTTCATGATATTCAAGAACAAGCACTCAATGATGCGGCCTATAATTACTTAGGATTCCATACATCCTACGTAGGCTTGTCTAAACATATAACCGGATTTGCCACATACCCAACAGATTATTACCAAATGACGAAAGATTTAAAAAAGGAGTGATTGTAGATTATGAATGAAATATTGAATATACAAGCACTCCATGCAGGATATATTAATGATGAGGGCACTGTTACACCAATTCTCCACGATATTAACCTAACAGTGCAACCTGGTGAAATCATCGGTGTAGTAGGTGGGAGTGGATCCGGTAAAAGTACATTATTACACAGTATAACGATGTTGAAAGGGACGCCGATACAAATTTTAGAGGGGACCATTCAATACAATGGCTTGAACTTACGTGAGATTAATGAAACAGAACGTCGTACCTTGATGGGATCTGGGATTGCACGCGTATTCCAGCAGGCTTATATGTCTTTATATCCATTGCGTACTATTCAGGCACAATGTAAGGAATTATTAGATGCGCACCATGTTCCCGTAGATAAGGGGGTTGAGGATTTTTGCCAAATGTTAGCACATATGGGCTTTCAAGAGCCCCGACGTATTTTGGCAGCCCATCCTCATGAACTATCTGGGGGGATGGCACAACGTGTAGCCATAGCCCTAGCACTGGTGTTGAAACCAAAATTGCTGCTAGCGGATGAGCCTACCGCGGCCCTAGATGCAACGGTGCAAAAAAAAGTATTACAAGAGTTATTGGAACTATGTCAAGCTTATGGAACGGCGTTGTTATTGGTAACGCACAACATTAATATGGCGGCTATGTTTACACATCGGATGTATGTTATGCATGATGGGCGTATTGTAGAATCTGGCACTACCTCAGACGTTATGGAGCATCCTCAGCATGAGTATACTCAGGCTCTATTGGGGGCAGTTCCTATATTAAATGGGCCATTGCCGAAATCTAATTTGAAATTCTCCATAGAAACAAAGGAACAAGCTCAGATTCATCAGGCGCATGGTCATCATCACCACGATGCTCAAGGTCGTCATACACATGATGGTATGGGATTCCATAGTCATGATGATAGAAATCTTCATACACATGATGTTGGAGACCTTCATACACATGATGGACGAGACACAGAGGTGTATCATGAGTAATGTATTAACAGTGAATCATTTGACGAAAACTTTTGTGAAAGATGGCAAACAAATAATAGCCGTGAATGATGTGTCTTTCACAGTAGGGGAACAAGAAATTCTCGGTATCGTTGGTGAAAGTGGCAGTGGTAAATCTACCGTTGCCAGTATTCTTATGGGGCTTGAATCGATGGATAGTGGTGAAGTTTTATTGGAGACGATGGATATTTCTCATGTGAAAGGGCGTGTTCGTCGTAATACCTATAGCCATATTCAAATGGTATTCCAAGATGCGGTGGGGTCCTTTGATCCTCGTAAAACCATAGGCCAATCCATTGAATCTGCTATTAGTAAACTGCGAGATTTATCCAAAGAAGAACGATCTATCTTGGTCATAGAAACACTACGAGATGTAGGATTACCGGCCACCTATATAAAAAAATACCCCCATGAACTCAGTGGTGGTGAATGCCAACGTGCTGCCTTGGCGCGGGCCATTGCGGTGAATCCGAAAATACTCATCTGCGATGAAGCGACGTCAGCCCTTGATGTACTCGTACAGGCTCGTATTGTAGATATTTTATTACATCTTCGTGAGGTGCATGAAATGAGTATTATCTTTATTACTCATGATTTACCCTTAGTGAGCTCGTTGACAGATCGAATCCTTATCATGAACGATGGTGTTGTAGTTGAATCGGGACCTACAAAATCGGTAATGAC